>CAZOMD010000004.1:41668-51671 GCA_964580895.1 uncultured Planctomycetia bacterium
AAAGTTTTATCCGGGGAAAATAATCATGCTTAAAAGATATAATATCATTGACGGCAAACTTGTGGAAAACGGGGACAAGGGTGGCGTCGTACATATTTATATCAACCCGGATGATCACGAAAAGAACTATCTCATTAATGAGCTTAAAATTGACGAGCATACCTTCAACTCCGCCCTTGACCCGGACGAACTAAGCCGTATCGAATTTGAGGCTAACCATGTCGCGGTCATAGTTAAACATCCAAAACGCTACACCGCGACCGACAATTTTCTGTTCAAGGTATCTTCTTTAGGACTTTTTCTTTTTTCGGACTGCCTTATCGTCGTTTCGAAAGAAGAAACCAACCCCTTCGACGGCAGGATATTCCAAAAATTGCGTTCTTTCCCCGATGTCCTTCTAAAGATCATATTCCGCTGTATCCAGCACTTTGAGGAGCATCTCAACGTTATTCATAAAATATCCAACGAACTCGAAGCTGAGATCCATAAGGCCTTCACCAATAAAGATCTTTTGTATATGTTCAGCCTGGAAAAAAGCCTTGTATATTATCTTAAAGCTATAAGTTCCAACGGGAAGCTGATCGAGAAGATCAAGGCTACTTCGGCGAAGATAAACCTGTTACAGGATGATAATGAGTTTTTGGAAGACATGACCATAGAGGCCGCGCAGTGCCACGAGGAAGCGAATACATATTTACAGGTGATATCGAATTTAATTGATGCCTGGGTCTCTATGGTAAGCAACAATTTGAACATTCGCATGAAAACGCTCACGATACTTTCGATTTGTATCATGCTGCCTACCTTTGTTGTCAGCCTCTTTTCAATGAACGTCTTGTTGCCGTTGCCGCAGAGAGAGACGCTTATTCCTTTTTGGAGCATAACGGGCGTAGCGGCGATGTCCGTCGTGCTTATTCTTATTTTTTGGCTGCGCCGAAAATGGTGACCGGCCCGGGGATGAAATGACCATAACAAAGAATAAATTACTTGAGGAACTAAAGACGCTGAAAGAGCTTGAAGAAAGCCTTTTGCCGATGTTAAGCAAATACCTTCCGTCGATCATATTTTTGGACAAGGATCAGGATGTGGGAAAAAAACAGGCCAGGGTACAGGAGCTTATCAGCAGCCAGGCAAAACATTCAGAAAAACTTCAGGACATAATAGAGGAAGTGGAAGAAGGCAACAAGAATGTATACTAGCGACCAGGATAACACGCGCATCGCGGAGATGGAAAAACCGCTAAAAAAAATGCTCGCCATATATACGGATCTTCTTAACGGCATGGAGGATAAGACCTTCAAAATGACGCTATCGATCATAACGAACGATAATGTGAACGTATATCGTTTTCTTAAAGACCTTAAATCCAACATAAAGGGCCAGGGTTAGTTAGACGGAGAGGCCCGGCAGGAAAAGCAAAACAGTTGACAGCGGGAGAGGATAGAGGGAAAATTAATAGAGGGACGGGTTATATTTATCAGGGGAAAGGGGAGTACGAAATGTTAAAAAAAATGGCGAGTATATTTTTTATAAGCGCGATGATCATAATGGTAGCGGATACTTCTTTCGCGGCGAGCAATAGCTCTTCGGACCTTATAAAACAGGGTCTTCTTGGGGCGGGTGCCGGCGCGGTTGGCGGCGCAGCCTCAGGCGCGAAAGGCGGAGATATATGGAAGGGCGCGCTTGCCGGGGCGGGCGTGAATATCCTTGGCGGGGCGCTTTTGGACTCGATAAGCGGAGAAAAAGTAGCGAAAGAAGAGAACGTCGAGAGGCTCGGGCCGCGTGACGCGTATCAGGGCGCCTATCAGGACGGCTTCAATAACGGATATAAGGCCGGGTTCACGCAGGGCTTTAAGGACGGGATATCCGAGACGAGACAGGCGAAGTAATGATGTCAGCTGGCTAGGGCCGGGAACCGTTTTCGCGTAGTTGGCCGGGCAAACCCGGCACCGGCATTATCCGCGGCGCGTGATCATACCTTACAAGCGAAAGTTCGAAAAAACAATCTTGACAGAGGGAAAAAGGTAAGATAATATATAGATGGACATCGATATGTTTGTTTACAGAAACGGGGTCCGGGATGAGAGAATATGACCTGGTGAAGATCTTCAAGGCTTTGGCCGATAAGACCAGGCAGGACATAATCGAGATGCTGGCCGACGAAGAGATGAACGTGACGGATATCTGCGAAGCGTTCAAAATCTCGCAGCCGACCGTATCGCATCATCTCCATATACTTAAAGAATCGGAGCTGGTTAATACGAGGAAAGAAGGAAAGAACGTGTATTACTACGTGCGCAAAGAGATAATGCGCGACGCGTTTGGGAGGGTTGTAGAAAAGATGCACATCGAAGTAAGGCGGGAACCGGAGAAAGAAGAAGAGTAGACGGCGGATTTTTTTTGCGCTTATATATCGATACATGTAAATATGTGGATGTGTGGAGGCGGAAAAGAAAAACAAAAACAGGAGGTGTGCCATGTTCTTGAAACGAAACTCTAACGAAAGAAGCGGCCTTCCGGCATTGTACGAGGTGGATACGTTCCTCGACGCGGATTGGAAGGACATCATGGAAAGGTTCTTTACGGAACCCTTCTTTGGGGGTCTTGCCGACCGGGGCGCGTTCGGCCTCGTAAAATTTCCCGCGCTGGATGTCGAAGATAAGGGCGAGAAACTGGTAGTTAAAGCCGATATCCCGGGAATGGATAAACATGGGATAAAGATAAGGGTCGAGGATAACCGGCTCACTATCTCCGGGGAGAAAAAGTCGGAAAAGAAAGAGGAGAAGGATAACTACTACCACCTCGAACGGTCGTTCGGCAAATTCCAGCGGGCCATAGAGCTTCCGGCGGGGGTGGAAGCCGAGAAGATCAACGCATCTTACAAGGACGGGGTGCTTACTATAGAAGTCCCTAAGACCAAAGAGGCCGTTGGAAAAGGTCGCGATATCGAGATATCATAAGGTTTTCTGGGAAAATGGGGACGTCTACCCGAGCGATAGCGGGGGGGGATGTCCCTGTTTTCCCTAGACCATAAGGCGGCATGCCGGTCAGTCAAAAAGATAAAAGGCCTAAATGTCAAAAGGCCAATTACGGACTTTTAGACTTTTGGACTTTAGACTTTTTCCGCCAAAGGCGGACCAGCCTCAGGCTGGAAACTGTCAAGCCAACGAACCGGCGGACCCCATGAACCGTCAACCTCCGGCCCACAGCCCACAACCCGTCCCTTGCGCGGGGCAAGCTCATATGTTACAATCTTGGCGAGGTTTACAATGCGTACGGATGAGATGTTAATGCGTATCGCGCTGGGTGAGGCGCAAAAAGCGTTCGACGACGGCGAAGTCCCGGTCGGGGTGGTGATCGTGCATAACGGCGAGATCATCGGCAGGGCGCATAACCAGATAAAGAGGCTTAAGGACCCTACCGCTCACGCGGAGATACTCGCCATCACGCAGGCCGCGTCGAGTCTGGCGAACGAACGATTGATAGACTGTGACCTTTATGTTACAATTGAGCCGTGTTCGATGTGCGCCGGGGCTATGGTCCTGGCCCGCGTGAGGAAGCTCGTTTTTGGCGCGCGTGACAGGAAGACGGGCGCGTGCGGGTCCGTTATTGATGTTACCAGGCCGGGGCTATTTAACCATAATATAGAGGTAATAAGCGGCGTTCTGGAGCCCGAATGTGCCAATATCATGCAGAAGTTCTTTCTGAAGAAAAGGTAAGGCTGCGTGACCCAAGACCGGATCGTGGGGGTATTTAAAAAGAAGGCCCAGTGATCATATACGAAGAGGTTCTGAAAGCTTTCCAGAAACAAAAGGTCAAGTATGTGCTTGTCGGCGGGATAGCTTTGAACCTGCTTGGCGGGTACAGGAATACGCTCGATATGGACATCCTCGTCGAGATGAGTGACGGCAATTTAAAGAAGATAGTGAACATATTGAAAAAAGCCGGGTATCGCGTGAAACAACCCGTTGATCCGATAAGAATAGCCGATAGACTAACTCGAAAAGATTGGATCAAGAATAAACACATGAAGGCTTTTAATTTCTATAGGGACGAAAAAAGCTACGAAGAAATAGATATAATTATCGATTCGCCCGTTGATTACGGCAGGGCCTCTAAGAACATGAAAAAGATACGGGCCGGGAAGCTGAGCTTGCCGGTTATTTCTCCCGATGATTTTATTAAGATGAAAAAAGCGGCCGGGAGAAAAAAGGATCTGCTGGATATAGCGGAAATAAAAGCCGTCAAAAAAATAAAAACATGAGCGAATGGGAAACAAAAAAAGAAAAGATCGCGAGAGGGATAAAAATATCCCCGTTAAAAAAATTAGAAGCAATAAGAGCTATGAACGAGCTTGCCGACGCGGCTTTGACGGAACGAGAGAAGAAGGCGAGACGGAAGCGTAGGGATATTAGAAATTAGAGAGTAGACCGTCCCGAACCTAATGTTCGTGACGATTGCGCGGGGGGAGAAAGACCTCTCACCCCTAAAGGGATTCGAGGTTCGCTTTTTAGGCAGGAACTTATAGACAAAGAAGACTTCTCGTTCTTTGAAAGAGCTCGAAGTTCGCTTCTCTTTTCTGGATGAAAACATATCGGTATCGAAGCGGAGAGGTAGCCTAGCTGGTCTAAGGCAGCGGTTTGCTAAACCGCCATAGGGTTGAAAGGCTCTATCCAGGGTTCGAATCCCTGCCTCTCCGCCAGTAATTGCGAAAATGGGAAAGAAAATTTATTTTCTTTCCCATTTTTTTTCGTGATTACTGGCGAGACCAATGGGTGACCCTTTAGTTCCCCGGTCTTTCTTGTTAATCCACATCTACCCCGGCTTAAAAGCCGGGGCATGTTCACGATTGATCCCGAGCGGCGCCTTCTTCCCCGGTCTCGAGACCGGGGCTTAGCGCCGCGAGGGGTAAAATATCTATTTTTGTATGCGCAGATTGACTTATGTGACCAAATTATGTATAATTTAGTCATCATTATGACCAAATTATAGCAAAAGAGGGTTGTATGTACATAGGACAGGTGCAATTAACCAATCTCCTGAAGCTGATCGCTCCGCAAAAGGCTATCGTCATATATGGACCGAGAAGGTGCGGAAAAACTACTCTTATAACGGAAATGCTCTCAAGAGTTCAGGAGAAGAGCCTTCTCGTGACGGGCGAGGATATTACGGTCCAGGAATATCTGTCGAGCCGGTCGATACAGAAACTTAATAGCTTTGTAGGCGACACACGGTTCTTAGTGATCGACGAGGCGCAGAAAGTAAAAGATATCGGGCTTAATATCAAGCTTTTGCTGGATAATGTTCCGGGGATCAAGATAGTCGCCACCGGTTCGTCTTCATTTGATCTGGCGAGGCATGTCGGAGAGCCTCTTACCGGCAGAAAATTCACGCTTAAAATGTTCCCGCTCGCCCAACTTGAACTAAAAAATATTGAAAGTGGAGCGGAAACAGCGGCCCGTCTTGAAGAAAGGATCATATACGGGACCTATCCCGAGGTCGTTCTCTGTAACGACATAAGGAAAAAAGAATTGTACTTAAGGGAGATAGTCCAGTCATACCTCTATAAGGATATTCTGGAACTTGACGGGATAAGGCATTCCGATAAAATAGTCAGGCTTCTTCAGCTTCTGGCTTTTCAGGTCGGACGGGAAGCGTCGATGACCGAGCTGGGCACGCAGCTAGGCATGAGCAAGAATACAGTGGAAAGATACCTGGACCTTCTTGAAAAAGCGTTCGTTCTCGTGCGCATCAAAGCTTTCAGCAGAAATTTGCGCAAAGAGGTGTCAAAAACCTCAAGGTATTATTTTTACGATAACGGCGTTCGGAACGCCCTGGTAAATAATTTCAACCCGATGAACTTAAGGGACGACCAGGGGCTTCTCTGGGAAAATTACATCGTGATCGAAAGGATAAAAAAGCAGGAATACATCGGCATATCGGCGAATAACTATTTCTGGAGGACGTACGACAAAAGAGAAATAGATCTTGTCGAGGAAAGAGAAGGGCGGCTCTTCGGATATGAGATAAAGTACCGCGCCCAAAAGGTCAAGGCCCCGGAGGCGTGGCTTAATGCGTATAAGGAAGCGTCTTACGAGGTGGTTTCGCGGGACAATTATTTGGAGTTCATTTCGTGATGGGCCGGGGTATAGGTGAATCGATAAAAAGACCCGCGAGTTGGATGAAATGTGGATTGGGGAGGCGGGGCCCCTAAAGAATGCGTTAATCACATGAAGCAACCAGAGAATACATGTTCGTATAAATGCGGTAAATGCGAAAAACCAGCCGCTAAGGGATATGGGTTTACTTTTAAGGTAAGGTCCTACCATTCCAAGCATTTTTATTGGGGCGAGAAGACTACCGTATCGGATTTTGGTGAGACTAAAAGTACGTTTATTTGTAAGCAATGTCTCGATAGTTCGATCAAAAGCAGTAAGCTTAGGGGAGTGAGGGCGGCGATCCTGTTGAGTGTATTGGTTTATTCCGCCCTGTTCAGCCCCGTTAATATTTTTGGAAAAGGTTTTTTGGCGGAGATAAGGGCTCTCGCCGGGATATTGATCTTTATAGGAATATGTATTTGTCTGGCAATATTGTTCGAAAAAAAGAAAAAACATGCCGAACGGTTAGCGCGTGTAACGGTATTTAAAAATAATTTTTGGCATAATAGTAGAAAAACTAACATAATATTGGCGGCTTCAGAAAACTCTCCCGGCACTTTTGAGGCGAAATAAAAGGGCGATCCAACATTTCTTACCCCCGAACCCGCACTCGTACCCGAATTAATAGTCTAAAGTCAGAGAGTCCAAGAGTCAGAGTTTAGAAAAGAAGCAAGAAGTAAGAAGCAGATAGGGACGTAGGACGAAGGAACAGTCAAAAAGTCGAATGGTCTAAATGTCAGAAAGTCCCGGCCTCCGGCTGAAGCCTTAGGCTGAAAAGAGGCTTTAGACTTTTGGACTTGTGACTTTTAAACCATTAAACAGAACACTATACGCTGAATACTATCTGCCATTCACTATTCACAATTCACTGCTTATTGAAACGGCAGGTGTGGGATTGGGAAAAAAGCAGATGTGGGAGTGGTTTGGTACCCGCTGTGGGTGCAGTCGCTGGAACCCCGCTAAACTCCTTGTTCGCGCGAGCTTTTCCCGATATAATGGCTATTGTCCTGTTACGAGATAACGAAGACCCTATTTTAGGTTCCAGAAAAAAGGAGGGGAAGATATGGGCGACAAAGGCAAGAAAGATAAGGATAAACACAACAAACAGGCAAACAAAGAAAAAAACGCAAAGAACGAAGCAAATAGAAAAAAACAGGAAAAACCGCAATAGTAGTTGTGTCCTAGGGTAATCAACCCATTCCTCCAGCCTGCGCCCTGCGCTTGTGGCGCGCGGGAACCCACGAGCTTTTCGGCGATCGAACGCTAAGAGATAAGGTCTTTTATCCCTTTTCCCGCACGGCGCGAAGTTCCGGTCTTAAGTCCAGGGAAGGAGGCGCCGGCCGGCAGGCAGGGAGCGATGACTCTTTAACGCTACGTTGGATGTCCCCGGATACAGGGGGATACGATGAAAAACGTTGTGTGCTCTGCGATATGAACTAAACGCTATACGCTACCCGCTATACGCTGAATACTCTCTACCATTCACTATTCACTGTTTATTGGTATCTCATCTAAACGGCGGGTGTGGGATTGGAAAAAAAGCAGATGTGGGAGTGGTTTGGTACCCGCTGTGGGTGCAGTCGCCGGAACCCCGCTAAAACTCCGGGGTAGAAAAAAAAAAAAAAAAACCGCGAGATTGTGTATGCTCTTTTCTTCGAAAATAAGAAGGTATTATAATTAGGTAAATAAAAGTCAAGGAATGGCATGCTCTCAACTAAAGGTGTATCGCTGCATTTTGGCAGCCGAAAACTTTTTTCCAACGTTGATATTACTTTTTCACAGGGTAATTGTTACGGCTTAATAGGCGCGAACGGTTCGGGTAAATCGACGTTCTTAAAGATACTTTCAGGCGAGATCGAGACCTCGTCCGGGGAGGTCTTTGTCACTCCCGAGGAAAGGATATCGGTCTTAAAACAGGACCAGTTCGCGTTCGACGAGCATACGGTCCTTTCGACGGTCATCATGGGGCATAAGCGGCTTTATGACATTATTACGGAGAAAGACGCGCTTTACGGGAAAGAGGATTTTTCCGATGAGGACGGGATGCTGGTCTCCAAGCTGGAAGGGGCGTTCACCGAACTTGACGGATGGAACGCCGAAGCCGACGCGGCTAAACTATTAAGCAATGTGGGTATCGGGCCGGAACTTCTCTACATGAAGATGAAGTATCTCGAGGGGAGACAGAAGGTCCGCGTGTTGTTAGCCCAGGCGCTCTTCGGTAACCCGGATATCCTGCTCCTCGACGAGCCTACTAACCATTTGGATGTCGAGACCTGCGACTGGCTCGAGGGATTTTTGTGCAATTTCAAAAATACCGCTATCGTCGTCTCTCATGACCGGCATTTTCTCGATAAGGTCTGCACCCATATCGCCGACATAGATTACGGCAAGATACAACTGTACCCCGGGAATTATACTTTCTGGATGCGGTCGAGCCAGCTCGCGCTCGAGCAGCGGGAGCAGTCCAATAAGAAGATAATGGAAAAACGCAAAGAGATGCAGGATTTTATAGCTCGGTTCAGCGCCAACGCCTCCAAGGCAAAGCAGGCTACCAGCCGGAAAAAAAGCCTGGAGAAACTTATACTTGATGACATAAAACCGTCTTCAAGGAAATACCCCTATATCAACTTTGAGCAGGAACGCGATTCGGGGAACAGCATCTTGAATATCGAAAAACTTTCCAGCTCGCGTGACGCTCAGGCGATGTTCAGGGACCTGAGCATCAGGGTCGAAAAAGGGGACAAGATCGCCTTTGTTGGGCACAACGACCTTGCCAAGACGACCCTCTTTCAGGTGCTTATGGACGAGGCGAAGCCGGATAGCGGCAGGTTCGTCTGGGGCGTGTCCACAAAAAGGGCGTATTACCCCAAAGACAACGCGGGCTATTTTGACTCGGATATGGAGCTTATCGACTGGCTTATGCAGTACACCGAGAACACGGAGACGACATTTGTGCGCGGGTTCCTGGGACGAATGCTTTTTTCCGGCGATGAAGCCCTGAAAAAAGTGAATGTTCTTTCCGGCGGCGAAAGGGTCAGGTGCATGCTCGCGCGTATGATGCTTGCGCAGGCGAATGTCCTGATCCTGGACGAACCTACAAATCACCTGGACCTCGAGTCTATCACGGCGTTGAACGAAGGGCTCATAAGGTATAAAGGGACCGTTCTTTTTTCATCGCAGGACCATCAGCTGGTGCAGACGGTAGCGAACCGCATTATCGAGATCACGCCCAGAGGGTATATAGACAGACCCGGCACGACATATGACGAATATCTGTCCGATAAGGGCGTGGAAGAGAGGCGCCGTCAGTTGGAAGCATAAGCGCGGGGTTCCGCATTTGCGAAAAGACATATGGGGCAAGATTTCGCGAGCCGCTTTACGAAAAAACAAGGCGCGTAAGAATCCCCCCAAAAAAACAGTATTCATTTAACGGCGAAACTCTGACCCTTCGGCCCGCTAAAATTCTTGTCCGCGCAAGCTTTTCCCGATATAATGGCTATGGCGATTGGAGAAGATTTGTTCCATAACTCTTTATCGGCGAAAGAATAACGTAAAGCGTCTTATATAACAAAGAAAGGCTAAAAATGGCGGCTAAAAAAACTAAAACGACAAAAAAGGAAAAAGCGAAAAAGAAGATAGATCTGGAGGGCCTTTTGGCCGAGGTGCAGGCGAAGTTCGATTCCATCGAGGGTAAGCTCGATATGTTATTATCGAAATTGGCGGTTCTGTCCCGCATGCTGAGCACGGAACAAGACTCGAGTTTCAAGACCCAGGCTACCGTAACAAAAAATGCCTCGCTCATTGAATCGCTCCGGGCTCGGGCGGGTGCCATGCGCTTGCCAGGA
>CAZOMD010000005.1:0-2580 GCA_964580895.1 uncultured Planctomycetia bacterium
TGTGTCGGAAGTGGCCTTCCGCTCTTTCAAGGATCGCATTTTTATAGCGCTCCACTTTATATCCTCCTCATCGATAGTAAGGCATTATTATATTATTTTAGAGCGTAAAATTCAATGGTTATGGGATACCATCTGTGGCAGATCATAATATCAGATCTCAAAATGGTTTTTGGAAGATTTTCTAACCTTCGTGGGATAATCGCCGCTAAAACACGCGGTACAAAAACTGTTACAGTCCGGTTTTACCGTCTTGAGCATACCTCCAAGACTGAGATACTTCAGGCTGTCAACCCCTATATGCCGGGCGATATCTTTTACCGATCTCATCTGATTGGCTATAAGTTCCTTGTAATCCGGGAAATCAATGCCATAAAAACATGGGAACTTGATCGGCGGACAGCTTATCCTCATGTGTATCTCCTTGGCCCCGGCATCCCGAATGGCCTTGACCCTGCTTCTCGTAGTTGTTCCACGTACTATCGAATCCTCGACAACAATTACTTTTTTGCCCTTAAGCACGCCTTTTATAGGATTAAGCTTGATCTTAACTCCGTGCTTACGCATTTCAGGCGAAGGCTGAATAAAGGTCCGCCCGACATAATGATTACGTACGATACCGAAATCGAACGGGATTCCGCTCTCCTCCGAATACCCTAGCGCTGCCCAGTTACCGGAATCCGGGATAGATATCACAAGATCGGCCGTGACGGGATATTCACGAGCCAACTCTTGCCCTAACCGCTTTCGAACGTCATGGACACGGTGGTTAAATATCAGGCTGTCTGGTCGGGCGAAATATATAAACTCAAATATACACTGCGACAGCTTCTTTCTTTCCGTAAAATTCTCAGAACGCATGCCGTCTTTCGAGATAACGATAATTTCTCCCGGCTTTATTTCCCGGACATATTCGGCCTCTATGATGTCGAACGCACAGGTCTCCGAGGCAAGAACGTAGCGGTTATCTTTCTTCCCGAGGCATAACGGCCGGAAACCGTTGGGATCACGCGCGCCGATGATCTTATCATTCGTAAGAAAAATAAGAGAATAAGCGCCATCGCATTGCCGCAACGCCTCGGCAACGCGTTCCTCTATTTTTGCCCCTTTGGAACGCACAATAAGATGGAGAACGATTTCCGAATCCATAGTCGTCTGGAAGATAGATCCGTCACTCTCAAGTTTTTTCCTGAGAGAAACGGCGTTTGAAATATTCCCGTTATGCGCGATAGAGACCGAGGTCTTCTTATGACTTATGAGAAAAGGCTGCGCGTTACGAATGGTACTAGAGCCTGTCGTTGAATAGCGAACGTGCCCTATAGCCGTTCGGCCATGTAGTTTTTTAATAAGGTCGGGGTTAAATATGTCAGAAACAAGTCCCATCCCGGTATGCTGCTTGATAGTTCTTCCGTTCGCCACCGCCATCCCGCAGGATTCCTCCCCGCGGTGCTGAAGAGAATAAAGCCCGAGATATGTGATATCAACGGCATCCGGATGATCGAAAATGCCAAAAATGCCGCAATATTCTTTTTTATCCTGTTCGCCCGAAAAGATTGCCGTCATTGTACCTAAAACCTTTTTGTCCTCCATTGTGTTGAGCCTAATACCGTGTACGCAATAAGTTTCTCGACATCTTGTAATTATCCAGATTTTTTCACGGCAAGTCAAGCATATTCCCGGAATAAAACCCGGCTAAAAACTTGGCGGGAAGTTCTCCCCAGCGAAACTGTCGTCGAAATTACAATTTATAGGCTGCACCCATCCGTTCTCAAGGCCTAGATCTTTCATCCTCCTCGTTACCGCGTTATATTCGTCCACGCTTATCCTGCGCGCCAATTCGGGGTATTCGTTAGCACGATGCGCGGGATAATATTGTGACATAACGCTTAGGAAGACGTCCTTCCCGATGTTCGCTCTTATAAAATCCAGCGTATCACAAGTACCTGATATCTTGTTCGGCAAGATCAGTAGCCGAATAATCAACCCTTCTTGGGCTATCCCGTTCCTCATCTTGAGTACGCCCACCTGTCTCGCCATTTCTTTTACTATCGCGCGGTTATTTTTCACATAATCCGTGGCGGCGGAATATCTTTTTGCCATAGTATCCGACGCGTACCTCATGTCCGGCAAATATATGTCAATAACCCCTTCAAGCGTCTTTATAACAGAAAGAGAATCATATGCGCCGGTATTGTACACCAACGGGATATTGAGCCCTCTTTCATATGCGATATCAAGTGCTTCAACAATCATCGGCACAACATGCGTCGGACTGACAAAGTTGATATTGTGACAGCCCTTCCCTTCGAGCTCCAGCATCACATCCGCGAGCTCCTCCGGTAAAAGTTCCGAATGTTTCCCAGTTTGGCTAAATTGATAATTCTGACAATATACGCATCCCATATTGCAGCCCGCGAAAAAGACAGTGCCGGACCCATTTTTCCCAGATAGCGGAGGTTCCTCCCCATAATGCGGCGCAAAGCGATAGACTCTCGCTTTGTCCAGAGTTTTACAATAACCTAATTCCCCCCGGAGCCTGTTGATCCCGCACTTCCTAAGGCAAAGATCACAGTTTCGCAGCGC
>CAZOMD010000005.1:2590-9677 GCA_964580895.1 uncultured Planctomycetia bacterium
TTTTATATCCTATTCTGATCTAAAAACACGGCTTACTCCTGCAATAAAGAAAGAAGCCGGTCTACCGCCCGAAAGGCAGCAGCCCGGCCATAACAAACGATATATCCTTAACCTCTTTAACCCTCTCTTACAAAAATCTTTTTTACGCCAGCGCCAATACGTTTGGTGTCCTTTACCACGCCATTTACTGTTTCGCCGCAGCCCGCGATAAAAGACATAAGGAGAATTAAAGAAACAATCGAAACGACCCTCCCCATCAATCCCTCCGTTTCCCTCACTTGTGATTTAACCAACCGCTATAAATTTAGCACATAACCGCGGCATATTCAAGTATAGGAACTATTTAATTGCCAGGTTTTGCCTCGGCGCGCGCTTATCAGGTCTAACTACGGTTGTGTCCTAATTTCACCGCGCTCAGGCTCTCATCAAATTCCCGCTTATTGTTCCCATATTAGCAAGTTTGCCGTAACAAATGAGGATATCGTTCAGAAAAAGCCTATCAGACGCGTGCGGAGCCGGAATAACTTTGGAATTCCGCTCTATCGCTAAAACCAATATATCCATCCTACGGAAAGATGATTCGCTCAAAAGTTTCCCGATATCGGGACATGCCTCCATCAACGTAACTTCAGCTACGCCGTATCCTTCCGCCAAGCAAAGAACTTCTTCAACTAATCGTTTTTTAAAAGGCGCGCTTTTGATCAGTTTTTCCTGGATCTTTTTTGTGAATTTTCGTGTAATCCCTTTATCCTGCGACACCCTCATGAAAATGAGTATGATTAAAAGTATTATCCCGATATTAGCGATAAACGGCTTGGCTCCGGTCCTCATAAAAGAGATCATAAGCGTTGTGATCACGGAGACAAGACCGGCATTACCAAGGATCATAAGCATTACAATTATGTTCCTTCGGATATCATGTTCTACGACAAGTTCCGAATCTCGGGTTGTAAAACCCGTCCCGGTAAAAGCGGATAAGGCTTGGAAAAAAGCGCGTTTCGGATCAAGACCAGTGAGACTTAAAGCGACGGAGGCGATCTTAACGATCAGGCTGGACATAAGTATTATGACGATGACGGGCAATATAAATATGAAATTCATGATCACTTCTTAAAAGCGCTCTACCTTGACGTTCTATTCGCGGGGAACAGGACCAGAGTCGGTCCCTCATCAATATCCCACGGAAATTCCCCACGAAAGGGGCGGAAATCGTCTCTCCGCCCCTTTTCGTGAGTATTCGCGTTACTTTACACTCTCCTGGCTTACCTGATTTTGCTCGGCTGTTTTTTCCCCGGCTTTAACGGGGGTCTCGACGGTGTTAACTACGGCTTCTTTAACCGCCTCCGCGCTTGTCTGTACGGGCGTCGTCACTATTTCAGGGGCTTTTTCGACATCGCCGGTAAGGGTTTCGCCGGTAACTTTTGCAGTGTCCACCACGACATCCGCTGTATTTTTTGCAGCTGTTCCTACCGTCTGCACTGCTTCGCTAACCAAATTAGCCGGATAATTCACTGTCGTCTGCGCTACTTCTTTTGCCACTTCCTTAGCGCTCTTTTTTCTCTCCGCATTCGCGTTAAAAGCAACCGCAAAGATCACCACAACCGCCGCAACGACTAACACCACTCCAACTTTCTTCATCGCCACCACCAGTTCCCTTTCATTTTATATTACGGTCAGCCTTTTTTTCACAACTTCACTGACCTTCTTCCCATCGGCCCGTCCCGCGACGCGGCCCAACACTGCCTTTATCACATTCCCCATGTCCTTTACTGACGTAGCTCCGGTTTCATTTATCGAATCGCTCACTATTTTCTCAAGTTCTTCATCCCCCAGTTGCGCCGGCAAATATGCCGCGATGACGGCCAACTCCGCCTTTTCTTTCGACACAAGGTCTTCCCTGCCGCCTTTTTGGAATTGTTCGATCGATTCCTTATGGCGTTTCGCCATCTTGTTGATGACGCCTATGATCTTATCTCCGTCAAGCTCTTTGACGCGTTCATCAATTTTTTTATTCTTTATCTCACTGATAAGCATCCGCAAAGCGGAAAGCCTGACCTTATCCCCGCTCTTCAACGCCACTTTGAGATCATTTGTTATATCTTTTTCCTGAATCACACACCACCTCGCATGTCCGTTTTTTCCGCACATTGCTTGTTGAAGACAACGTTTTTTTCGCCAGAATACGTTTTACCGGGTTTAGATAATCGATGATAAGACGTCCGTTCAAGTGATCCATCTCATGCTGTACTACCTTTGCCTCAAGTTCATTGAACTTTTTCACGAAAAACTGACCGTTTTCGTTCTGCGCCCGGACTTTGATAGAAACTGGCCGAGCTACTTTCACCGAAAGGCCGGGAAGACTTAGGCACCCTTCCTCAAGAACGGTTTTTTTTCTGGAAACTTCCATGACCGCGGGATTGATCAAGCTTATAAAACCTTCTCCGGCATCGATCAATATAACGCTCAAACTAAGCCCTACCTGCGGCGCCGCTAGCCCGATTCCTTGATTCAAATACATCATCTTTTTCATCTCTTGAAGAACATACAGCGTGTCAGCATTAAAATCGACAACGGGTCTTGCTTTTACCCTCAGACACGGATTAGGAAATATTTTAAGCTCCAGTTCGGCCATATTCAAAACCGTTATTTTTTAAGCGCGTTATTTTTGCCAAGTTGTATCGCTCTCATATCGTAATTATGTGTTTCTTTTGGTTCCAACATGCAATACGATAATATTACGACTTCATCGCCTACTTCGCCTTGGCGCACGGCCGGGCCGTAAAGAACGATCTTGCCGGTACCGATCTCCTCTTCTATCGCGTAAGTTGTGAAACGATTCCCGTTGTTAATATTAAGCACATCCACTTGCTCCCCGGGCATTATGTCGCTCGCTTCCATTATATTTTTATCGATACCAATACTTCCATTGTAGTGGAGCTCTTTACCAGTTATCACCGCATTGCCGATCTTTGACTTACAAAAAAAACGCAACATCATTCCTCCTGTTTAAAATTCGATCTTTTTCGGGAACGGTTTTGTCTTGATCAACGGATTTTTCCGCAAAGAAGAAATCGAAAAAGGCGTTTCCGGACAAGTCAGATATTATGTCATTTTGCGTTCTGCTGGCCCGCTACCGCGCTTTCTTTGGCTGGACTGCCTAGCGATTTTCGAGTAATCGTCGTAAGATTTTCACCGTCGAAATACAGATACAGATCTTCGGATAGATGCCCCGCATTGACGGGAAGGATGTTATACCCTGCCCTATAAAACCATTCCTCCCTTGGCTGATTCCATTCCTTGGAAACGACCTTTTGCTTCAAGCTGGGATCCCCGTAAATATTTATAACTTGCGTCTTGGTCATGCCTCTTTTAAGCGTCGCGTCGCCGATCGGATCCGTGATAAGTTTTTCGGCTCTCGGCACTTCGATCTCCGCGCAACCGGCCGATAACATTACTATCAGTAACGCACAAAATAAACTTGTTGCCGGTCTCAAAGTGCACCTCCTAAAATTAAGCTCAATCCCTTTCCTTATACACCGACTGATAAAGCAGATCGCACAAATACTTTAAAAAAATATTCTTCTTTTTCTCTTCGATAACCAATATTTCTACTCCTACATCATATGGCGCCTTATCCTCAAGACTAACCTTACTTTGCCAGACTATCTTTCCATTAAGCTGGATAGGCACGTCGTTTTCCGGCAAGTATAACAATAGATCAAGCGTTTTTGAGTCAGCGATTTTATGGGGCGCTTCCAAGCGAAGCCCGATCGGTGAAATATTGGTTGTCTTTGCGGGTTCATCCCCCGTCTCGGCCTTTATTATGACCTTAAGCGGAACCTCTGTCCTTACAAATCGTCTTCGCTCTGGTAATCTAGGCATAGTTTATATCCCGTTGGGCAGAAGTATAACACATCGGATTTTTCGAGTCAAGAACAAGTTAAGCTCCAGTTCGCCTGTTGTCTCTTCGCCAGTTTCGAAGAGCAAAAACCAAGAGCTTAAAATTAAAAACAGCCCCAGATACCGTTCTCACGCGATTAAACTTTTGCGGTTCTAAACTATTCGCGCCGCAAACAAGTTTAGTCACTATAAACAAAAACGGGCGGTTATGCACCGCCCGTTTTATCGCAACACCTTATTTCGCTTTACAAAACATATTCCGCTATTTCGCCGCCGGCATGTCTGGCATTACGCCCGGCTTTTCGTAACCGCCGATCGGGAACGTAACAATGTCTCCTAACCCCGACGCGGTCCTCGCGAAGGCCTTACATGTCCCCTGGAAAGTCCCAAGCACAAAACCCTTCAGCGGGTTGTTGTACTCTTTAGACTTGTCGACTATTCTTTTCGGAACCTCGGTCCACCCGAAAACGGCGTTCATAAACCCTCTTTCCGCCTTCTGGATGGGCCCCGCGGGATATGCTGATGGCTGCTGCGGCGCGCTTACTACCGGAGTAGCCACTGGCCTGGGCGCGCTAACTACCGTAGTCGCAGGCGCTGGTGCTGGCTCATCTTTTTGCACCGGCATATCCGCACCGAACACAGTTACCGAAAAAGAAAATAGAAATATCGCCACTAAAAAAAGTGCGAACATTCTTTTCATCCCGAGCCCCCCTTTCGATTTATTGAAATATAACACAAGATATGACAAAAGTCAAATGCTATGAGCTAAAATAAGAGCGAATTTTCTCAACTACTTTGTTCCCCGGATTCTTCCGGCTGGGACGAGACATTTACGCTCACATCTGAAGCAGCCACAATTTCGGCTGTTTTCTCGGACGCACTGGCATCTTTCTTTTCCGGTTTGCCGTTCGTGGATATCCATCCGGTAATCGCACCGGCCAGCGCATCATCGATCGCGAACCGGACCTGCTCATCCTCTTTGCGAAGATCACCCATATACCGAGGGATATTTCGGTAAGCCTCGACCCTGTTCCGCGCATCTTTCGCCGTCACCAGTTCCCTGAATTTCTCTATACTTTCAGATTCATAATCACGGTCATTCTTGCCCGCCATAAGAAGAAAAGGTTTGTTCGTATTCAATATAGCCGCGTACGGTTGCCTCTCAAGAAAGTTCTTGTATCTCTTTAAGGGAAGCTTTATCCCCGTAGCGAAAAGCGTTTCATCTTGGGATTTCAACACCGCTAAAACATTTTTTCTCATAATAGACAGAACAATTTCAGTAAAACCTCCCTCAAAACCCTTGAGCCCTTGCTCGGCTAACATAGACTGCAAATACGTTGCGTCTCTCGGCATCGTTTGCGAGGACGAGATCTCCATGCGCGTCGCTGGTATCCCGAGAAAAACGCAAGAATCGACCGCGGGGTCTTCCGCGGCGGTTTTTGCTGCCACAAAAATACTGTCCTCATGCGCTATCATTGTAACGCTATCCAGCGGATCTACATTTTTTTTGATATACGTGACTGCGGCCCTCACGGCGTTGACCTTAGCCTGATCGTCAAGTTCGGCGAAACTTCCCTGGCTTTTGCCTTGCCCGGGATAATCGAATGTCAGAACCGTAAAACCCGATGATGAAAGAAATTCAACAAGCGCTTTTATCAAAAACATTTCCCCGTTCCTGACGGGGCTTTCCGGCGGGACAATAACAATACCCGTGTTATTCCCCCCGTCCTTGGACCGCCGTAACATCCCCGACAAAATAAGGTTGCCATGGTTAATAAAAACCTCGCCGTCCGCTTTTGGTTCTATCCCTCCGCGCTGAACAGTACCGTTGCTAGAAGATTCCGATGGTAAGACCTCTTTTTGCTTACCATCCCCCACTGGCAAGGCTGACTTAAATTGAAGCATGGTTTGGATACGTCTCCCTAATGACCAAATTCTTTCAGCCGGCGTGTCGGTCAACCCCACAAGCACGATGTTAAGCCCCTGCTCTGGGATCTCGAGTTGAAGCACCCTATGCGCATATTTTGATATGAACAATCTGGCATCGGGCAAAGATCTGGCTTTTATGTCGTATCTTTCCGCCTCTGTACGCTGACCCATTATGGGTATAAAAACATCGTCAATATATCTCACCCGGATCTTGTCCCTCATCGGCGGGATCGGATAATCTGTCGGTATCATAATCTCGAAGAATTGCGCTCCCTTTTTCCAAAAATTATAACGATCCATAACCGGCATATAAAGCATCACGTCGTAGGGATCGTACACCATGGTCTTTTCCCCTGTTTCAAACCCTTTCAAGGTCAGAAACTTCGGGAATTCCAAAAAAAGGTAGTCCGTAGTTTCCTTGTTCTGCTCGAGAAATATCGTCTGTTTTTGTCCCTTACCGCCCTCCGCTTCACGCGAAAACTTAAGCGGGGTAAGCCGGCTCTTATTAACGGTCAGTTTCTCTGTTACTTTCGGATAACCAATGTGGTTTGTGTACACGGCGGAGCTTTTATATATTATTTTCCCTTCCGTCACATATCTATTAACATCAATATAGCCGGCAGGAACGGTTCCCTTCCAAAGTTCGTATCGAGCTCCTTTATGGCCAGTCAGGTCGATGTATAAAAACGCGAGGACCAATAGGGCCACTGATAGTAAGATCAGCAGAACTAACGATAGGATCAGTTTTTTCATAATAGACTCAACCCCGTAAGCTTGTATTTAAAGCGCAGCGCATCCTTTTTCCCGTCGCGCGCGAACTCGGATTTTATCGAGATATATTTCACCACGTTATCGGGGCAGTTCCTAAATATGTGCCTAAACGCCGCCCTTTCCCCCGCGAGAAGCACATTTTTGCCCTCGACTCTCCCCTGCACAATAGCAGGAGTACCGATATCGTTCTTTTCAAGAGGATTAAACACTTCGTTGAAGACCACTCTTCCGTCAGGCTTGGAGAACAAAACCTCGATCCTGGCCGATGTGATAGCCTTCTCTGTGCCGTTCTTGATATCTCCCTCAACGTATGGGATCCCGGTAAGAATGCCTGATTCCCCGACTTTAACGTAGACGTTAAGTATTTCCACGTTAGCCCTGAACAAGTCCGTCGTCAACGAATAAATGGAACTACGGAAATCACGATGAATTACATAGGGTTGATCGAGGCTCACGGGACTTCGACCCCTGTGGGCGACAGCACGGA
>CAZOMD010000005.1:9687-11820 GCA_964580895.1 uncultured Planctomycetia bacterium
AAAGTATCCTTTTTCTATTTTATGTAAAGGGTGTACCCAACCAGAGAGGAGACCAGAACGACCGCGACAGCAACCGAAGAGAGGAATGTCACAATTATATGTTTTTTTTTGAAATGCATATCGTAAAAAATATTAAGCTCATTAAAGCAGACCTGTAAGCCGGGTTCTGTGAGCGATAAATCGCCCGGTGATCATCCCTCTGGGACCGGCATTACTGACGGCCTCGTGCAGCCTACCCGGGAATTGTAACGAAACTAGCCGCTTCGTACCGGTCTATCCGCATGATCCGGATTTTCCCGGTTCTTCCCCTATTTGGCCTTGCTCCGCGTAGAGATTGCCGCGTTTCACCCTTTCGGCCTTTTGCAAAGCGCGAAAGACTCGTCTCTGTGGCTCTTCTCCCCCGGCTCGCTCGTTAAGAGCGCCGGAGGAGACCTTATTAAGGTTCCTCACCTCTCGGTGGACGGGCGTTACCCGCTACGCCGCTATTCGGAGCCCGGACTTTCCTCTCCGACTGTTATAAATCGGAGCGATCACCCGATCTGCTTCAATGAGCCATAAAACCGTAATCGCGTCATACAAGGGAGGAAAGGTTAAGCGCCTGGTTCACAAGACCATCCGCCTCACCATTTTCTTCCCGTGGGATTTCCTTGATAGTTACTTTATCAAATCCTTTGATCAAGTTCATCGCGATATAAAAGAACTTCTGTATGCTATGGTCTTTTACCCGGTACTCCCCCCGAAGCTGTTTAGCGACAAGCTCGCTGTCAAGGTTCAGCACGATATTTTTAGCCCCGCGAAAAAGCGATTCCTGGAGCCCAAAAATAGCCGCCATATATTCAGCGACGTTATTTGTAGCTACGCCGATATACCGAGAGACCTCGTCTATCTTCCCGCCGTCCCCGTAAAGCACAACCCCGATCGCTGATGGTCCGGGGTTACCACGCGACCCTCCATCTGCAAAAATATTTATGGTCTTAGTGACCGCTTTATTCCGCGGCATAAAGTATCCTCGAACAATTTTCGCACAGAACAATGTTTTTCTTCAATTTTGCCTCGTTGATTATCTGGGCCCGTAGTTGCATGTTACATTCTCCGCAAAATTCTCCTACTATCGAGGAAAGCGCGACCCGGCCTCTGTTCTTAAGTATCTTTTCGTATCTTTCAAGGACATCACCAGTTATGCCAGCCGCTATCTTCCCCCTCTCTCCCTTAAGGACCGTCAACTTCTCGAGCATGTCCTTTTCGGAGTTCTTTATCTTGTTTATCAGATCATCAGCCCCCGCCTGTTCACCCGCTAATAATTTTTTTTCATTCTCACAGCGGGCATGAGCTTTTTCAATATCATCAAGCAGATTGATTACCTCTTCCTCCAAAAGCGATATATCCGCTTTTATGCTTTTTATCTCCTGCTGAAGCGCCGTATACTCTTTGTTATTTTTTATCTGATAAAGTTCGGACTCGTGCTTTCTAACCTTCTCTTCTTTCGTCTTAATCTCGTTTTCTTTTTCATTTTTCGCGATTTGCAGCTTTTTATAATCATCCTCCGCAGATTTCACCGCGGTTTTTTTGCCTTCAAGAGATGCCCTTATGCCCTCAAGTTGCTCCGGGAACGAGCCGATCTCTGCTTCAAGATCGAATATCTTCGCATCCAGATCTTTCAAATTAAGAAGTTTCTCCACCTGAATCTTATACGTTTTATTTTCTGGCATAATCGTCCTTTTCAATAATGTTAAGCAATTCTACCGCCCGGGATACGCTTTCGCATGAAAGCTCCTTTGGCCCCATCGACCAGCAAAAGACCGCCAGCCCCTTTTTACGGTTACCTCCCTTATCCCCCGGGACAAGACCAGCTTGGAGAAAAAGAATGGTGGGCGCAGGGGGACTCGAACCTCCGACCTCATGCATGTGAGGCATGCGCTCTAACCAGCTGAGCTATGCGCCCATAGCAATTACGTTATTTTTATGCTCGTGATTATAGCAGAAAAAGGATTACGGAACAAGCATTTTAACCTCCGGACCTAAATCTCTAATGCTCCATTGCTATTAAAGAAAAACAGGGACATCTCCCTTCGGGTGACGTCCCTGTTTTTCTTTAACTGGAAAAAATTATAAATGCTGTCTGCGACAATAGGT
>CAZOMD010000005.1:11830-46063 GCA_964580895.1 uncultured Planctomycetia bacterium
AAACAGTTTAATAGTTTAAAAGGTTTAAGAGTTTATTTTTTCTTTTTTATTCCTTCTAAACTTATAGACTCCTAAACTGTCTTTCTGGGCCCACCAGGACTCGAACCTGGGACCTACTGATTATGAGTCAGTTGCTCTAACCGTTTGAGCTATGCCCCCGCTGTATATTCTCCCTTGTGACTTGTACTCCGCAACACACCCCACCACTTACTCGACAAACTTGAATTCCCCTGCTGGCACTCTGCGCGGGAACCCGCACAATAATTCGCCGCAAGCAAATTTTACGAAAGGTGATTATATCAAAAATGCATCTATCGAACAAGTGTTTTATTAGACCAAAGGTAGTACAATGGTAAACACAGTCCCGATATCTTTCTCGCTCTGCACCGATATCGACCCATGATGTTGATCTCTTATGATCTTGTAAACAAGAGCGAGCCCCAAACCGGTGCTGTTTTTCTTTACCGTCAGGAACGGTTTATCGATATGCTCTAGTTGTTCGGGCGACATCCCGCACCCTGTATCGGATATGGTTATCTGAGCCTTTTTATTCTCCGGCAAATACATGGTCCCTACAGTCAATATCCCCTCATCGCCCATTGATTCATATGCGTTAGTCAAGAGGTGCCGCAATGCTTCAGCAACGCTGAACGGGTCGACATTAAGAAGTGGAAGCTGGCCCAGTTCTTTAATAACCCGTATATGTTTTCCATAAAACCCGGCACTGACCACATCAAGAACATCGGTCAAGATAGTGTTGATATCGGAATTTTTGACAGAACCTCGTGTTTGGTTCGCGTAGTTCATCACCTCATCGATAACGTCGGAGGCTTGCTTTATTTTGATCTCTATGTTGTCCAAATGTTTTAAAACTCTTTCATCTCCCTCTCCTACATAGTGCTTCAGGTTAAAAACCGCGACCTTAATCACTCCTAACGGGTTTCTTAGATCATGAGCGACATTCGCGGCTATAGCCCCTATCGCTGCCATCTTTTCGGTCCGAATGAGGCTCTCCTGTAATTTTTTCCGCATGCAGATGTCCCGGGACACGCCCATTATCTCAGCGGCTTCTCCGGAGGCAGCACCCCTAATGACCTTCACTATCACTTCGCACCAGATGGTTCCGGCATTGCCTTTTTGCAGATATTCCAATTCCACTCTTTGCTCACCGGTTGTTTCGCATTTTGCCCTTTCGCATTCCGCGAGAAGAACAGCGATCGTCTTCTCCAATAGATCAAAAGACTTTGGGGTCAAAAACCCCCTTATGTTTTTCCCGACCACTTCGTCCTCTTCGTATCCTAAAAGTTTTTTGACCGCCGGATTAACGAACGTTACCTTACTCTGTATATCTATTTTCCACGCTAGATCAGACGCGCCTTCCATAAAACTTCTATATCTCTCTTCGCTCGCGAGCAGAACGGAATATCTCTCTTTCTCCACATTACGCCGCATCCACAAGAAGGATATCCCGGCTAACTGGAGGAATATAAACCCTCCGGCGTAATAAAAAGTTATGCGCAGGTTCCGCTCAAGAAAACTGACATATTTAAGAGCGTCCCGCGTCAGCGTCTTTCCCACAAGATACCATGTTGTACTCCCGGACACATTTATGGGCCGTACAACTATCTCTTCGATGTCCCCCCCGCCTCGGACCGAATCCCGCGCGATATTACGTTTGATATATCTCGGATCAGAAAAAATATCCTCCGGTAGAGTTATCTCCTCGCTCCCTACTCCAAAAAAGCCAGATTTCCCCTGCGCATCGCCGCCTTCACCCGCTCCTACCAGCTTTATCTCCTCTCCCTCATGTCCCGCCTTGTAATACGCGAAGATCACGGGTTTACCTTTCACATAAGAAACGACCATTTCCTCGAGAAACCCCGCATGACCATAATACCCCTCCGGGACCATAAAAGTTCTCGCGAATTGGTCCCCACGCACACCAACGGCGATCAATCCCGCGAACACGCCGTTTTCGAAGAGAGGCTTGGTAACATATGACACCACCCGACCGGAGCCGGCATCTTTTTCTATCGTCGTCGCGAACCGCTCCGCGTTAAGTTTAGCTTCCCGGTACAACACACTCCAGGAATAATTATCGCCTACTACCTTACCGCCTGCGCCCAACGACGCCTTCATCACACATTTACCCGCGGCATCAAATATCACGACCGAATCGATATCGGCCAGTTCGCCGGGATCATAGTACATCGATCGGACTGATGTGCTGTCTTTAGTCTTGATCCCGCCATAGGCAAGACTTTCATACAACCTGTCAAGTTTCCGCTGGAGCTCGTCGCCGACGGCGAGCCCTCCAAGCAAGGAAGCGATAGCGGGTTCATTATCGACAAAAAAATCTTCTACTCGTAGATTGATATGATCGAAAAACTTCTGGACAGTTAAAGCCCCTTTACCCGTAAGGGCCGCGAGTATCTCACGTTTTTCATTGACGGTGGCCCTTGCTGTCACATAAGCGATCCTCTTGGCGACAATCTGGGCCGTGCAGATGATTATGAAAAGAATAGCGAAATATACGGCAAAGGAAAGAAAGGCGTTCAATGACGATACTCTGCCGCTTTTCGCCGAGTTTTTACCGCGCCACACCCCTAACCCTAGGCTCAATGGGATACGGCGCCGCTGGTCTTGTTTCTTATGATCGAATATGCGGTTCAAAAAACCATCCTGTCAAAATCTACCCTGGCTTTTTTCCTTAAGGAGTTGATCGATCTGCTTCTTCAGCTCGCTCGGATCGATTGGTTTAGAGACAAAATAACGGTATAACGTCCCCTGCTTTTCGCGATATGATCGAGCTTCTTCGGGTGTGACGATAGCGGTTACAAAGATCACCGGGATATCCCGCGTGGAACTATCCTGCTGCAATTTTTCAGCCAGAACATCCCCGTCCAATCCCGGCATAACGATATCGAGCAAAATAATATCAGGTTTATTTGTCCGGATGAATGCAAGCGCCCTGTCCGCGGTATTGGAAACTGATACATTCTCGTAACCCATGCTGTTCAGGCATATCTTGATCTCGTCACAGAATTCCCGGTCATCATCAACTATAAGGATCTTTGGCCCTGTCCCCATACTTACCCCCTCCCTATATAAAACAAAAATAAGACCTTTTATGACATCGTTGAGATTATATCATATAGAACTTCGCATTTCCAACAAGAAACCCTACATCTCATTCCCGGCTTTCGGCGCGTGATATTCGTTCAAAACCGCCCTAAAGCGAAGCAACACGTTAGAACGCTTTTTATCAATCCAAAACAAACGGGGCGGATCAAACATCCGCCCCGTTAAAGTCTCACTGAACGATCTTATTTATTTTTTCTTTTTCTTTGATGTCTTTTTCTTCGCCACCTTCTTTTTTGCTTTCTTCTTTACCATCGCCTCTCCCCCCTTCGTTTGAAAACATTTGTTCTTTACACTGCAAAGAACATGGTTGTTTTAAATATACATAATATTTTTCGATTTGCAAGCGAAACGGTGAATATTTTTACTTTTTTACTCGTTTTTCTCTTTTGTCGCTGAACATTTTTTCATAGATACGTTTCACGCCGCGTTAGCCGCTACCAGGACCCGCTATCTGCCGTGATCCACGGGACGTTCAGGAGTAGCTCCATAACTGACGCATCGCGCCTCCCTCCACATAATATCCCGCTTAAGAGTGTTTAACTTTTTATTATCGCGCTTCCGCCGCAATAACATTTTATTAAAATCGTTAATCCCGTTATCTATCACGCGCTTCTCCACGGGTCCCGCGAGCACGCTCAAATCTCGTAACAGTTCAGCTATTCACAGTAAGATAAAAGCTATGTGCTAAAGGATGGATACCGGGATATGCCGAGAATTTAGTGAAGTCTCATTCATCCTGACCAGCCATACGAACGGCTGGACTGACGGAAAGGATGCTTTTGAGCATTGAGCGGGCTATGGCCGACAGGATATGAATCATTTAAGCTTCCCCACTGAGCTACGCCTGAAGAACAAAAATAACAAATAGGCCGCCAGAAGCGCAAAAAGCGTTCTTATCGCGGATAACTGAACTATTACCAAATCTCCGTAGGACTAATTAGAGAAACAGTCTGGGAATGCGGTGGGGTAGAACAGTAGCGGATTTATGCGATCTTCGCGAAAAATTCCCGCAGTATTAACTCCGAGTGATCAAAATCCCGCATAAATTCGACAGCTATGCCGAAAACACTGATCATCTTCTCTTCCACTTTATCGCAGCGCACGACACGGGCCTTCCATCTCCCCTCCCGTTTTTCACCGGGAACCTGAATGCGAATGTCAAGGATATGCCCTATCGGGATAACCGTCATGGACTGGAAATAAACCCCGCCAAGACTGATATTTTTTGTGATCGCTATCCCCCATAAGGACTTTGAAGAACCCCATTCCGCGTATTTAACGGTTATATTTGTCGGGACCCTTCTAAACGCTCGCCTATCTTCTGTTATCATTTAAGCGCCTCCCGTACTTCCTGAAAACCATTCATAAGAAGTTTGTAGCGAAGCCTCTCAAAAATCCACTATCAAGCCGTAAGGGAAAAAACTTGAAAATATAGCCAACTTTTCGCAACCAGCCGCAGGAGAACGGGATCAAAAGTTCGACACCTGTACGCTGGTCAAGCTTTCTAACGGCAGTCACCCCATCTATCTCCGTTATGATAGCCTCGACCGTTATGAACACCCTTGGCGATCTTCGAAGACAGCCGACCAGAGTTTCTTTGCCTCTTCCGGCCGCGATGTGAATATGGGGATGTATTTTCTCTCCGCTTTTAAACAGCGTGCCGAAACCCAGTATTTCGCGCGCGTCGTTAAAACTTTCCCAAGATGGAGTGGGTGGTATTTCCTTCTTTTGAGGACCGGCGACGATCTCCGCCTCTCTCAGAGCTCCTACCAACATTATTGTCGCGGCGTTGACCCCTTCCTTCTGAGCTAGTTCCTTTATCGCAGATATAGGGTCATCATCATTGTCAAATCGCAAAAGAAATACACGTCTTACCGTGCCTTCCGCGTACTTCATCCAAAAGCCTCCTTAATATATATCGGTCACATATATCGCTCGGGCGAATCCTGTATCTCGCGGCATTTGGGTTTATACGCGCCGCGTTTCCTCCCGAAGAAATATCCGAGCTGTTCAAAAAGACCTATCTGGTCCAGATCGACATGTCTCTGGGCTATCGCCTTTCCCGCGCTCATATATCGAACTTCATTTCCTCTGACCCCGGCTACCGTCACTCCGCCTATTCCTTCCTTCAAAAGCATAACCGCGCCCGCTCCGACTTCAAGCCCGAAATTCGCGTCATACGCCGAGCTCCTGCCGCACCTCACAAGATGTCCCGGCGTTACGGAACGCACTTCCGGAATGGCATATATATCGCTCACGAAAAGTTGGTTTCTCTTCATAAACTTCTCAGTGTCCGGATCGGCCTTGAAACGTTTCGTAACCTCCTGGCATACGTACTTGGCGGCGCCGGCGAGCTTTTTATGCCCGAACGAATCCACTCCGGAACTTTCATCTACGATCTCCTTGCCGCTGGCGTCGCGCAGTCCTTCGGCGACTACTATTATGTACGTCCCCGCCTTCACATCGCTCATATCTATTCTTCTCATAAAACGGCGTTTTATGTCCCGATAAAGCTCATCGAAATCCACAGGTATCTCCGGGATCAGTACAGCGTCAGCATCGGCCGCCACCCCGCCCCTGAAAGCGGTATGACCGGCATATCGGCCGAATACTTCCATCACGATTATACGATTATGGGTCCTGCCGGTCGTCTTTAGTTCATCCGCATACACCGCTATTTTATTTATCGTCGAATCCCCACCGACGGAATATGTCTGCAGATCCAAATCCATCGTTTTAGGAATATGCACACACGCTATCCCGTTATTATAAAGATCCACCATAACACTGCCTGTATCGTCCCCGCCACTTATGACTAGCCCGTCTATTCCAAACTTCTTGAGGCCGTTCTTTATCCGCTCATATTTGTTCGGGTCATTTATTTTCTTTATCTTAACGCGCGAATGTCCGGCTTCCGAGCCGGCGTCGTTAACGTTTATCATCTCGAGCCTCTCCTCGGTAAGCTCGGCAAGTTCATCGAAATCAACAAGGTTATATAGCCCGGCGTAACCGTTCGGAATAACATAACATTTGATACCCAGCGTATTAGCCATACCCGCGGCTCCCTTCACCGCGCCATTTAGCCCCCCGCAATCCCCTCCGCTTGTTATTACACCTATCTTCTTCAAATCACCCATTTTTTTCCTCCTGTTTTATTTCTATTCTAAACTCTTTCCCGGATGGGAAGTTTTAACTCCGTCAATTCTCATCTCCCCCCGGCTTAAACGCCGGGGCGTGTTCACAATTGATCCCTGCCTACCTTCGGCAGGTAACCCTGCCGGCAGGCCAAGCGGCGGCTTCTTCCCCGGTCTGAAGACTCGGGATTAGAGCCGCGAGGGGTCAAAAATAGCTGTCGATAGATACTTTGAAGAAAGAATTCCGCGCCGGCATCCTGATAAGAAAATTTGTCCCGTTCACCACCATCTTTTTTACATCTTTATCCCCGTCTTTCCAATTCCCGCTCGAAAGCAGGAACTCATAATCATCACCGCTCTTCTGCACCGAGCTTATAATGTATTTTTTGTACGGAATAAATTGAAAATCTAAACGCGCCTCTTCAAAAGTATAATCGGCCCTGTCATCTTTGTCTATCAGGGAATACATTATCTGGTACTCCCCTTTTTCCCATGCCGCCAAAAACGTAGTTACGACCCGCGCCCCTTCGGGACATAACGATACATCGGCTTCACCGGGAACGCCGCCGGCAAAAGGGAGATTCATCATCAGATCGTCATCGATATTAATGTCGGCCGCCGCTGTCACCGAAAAAGACACACATGAGGAAATAACCATAATAATCGCGCAAAATACCCTTAACATCCCAGCTCCTTACGCCGCGTTCCGGCGGTAGTTTTATCCAAACTTATAATGTTTTTTTATCGGATGGGTTATAGTCCATACACAGTTCAGCCCCTTTGGAAAGACTACGATATCACCCGCGCCGAACTCTGCAAGCTCACCCTCGTCAGTCCTTACTTTAGCTTTTCCCTCGAGGATATAACATGTCTCATCTTCGCTATAACTCCAATCAAAGGTGGAGACCTCTTTTTCCCATATCGGCCATGAACTGACGCCGAGTTTTTTTAAGGCTACGCTATCGCCTTTTTTGATCTTTATACCGTTTCTCATCTCTTCCCCTTCCCCTGCCGGGGTATCACTCCGCGGGAATCAAGGATAAAAGTAGCCGGACCGTCATTGACCAGGCTTACTTCCATATGTTCGCCGAAACTGCCTTCCTCGACCGTCACACCGCATACCCGGAGAGCGCCATTAAACGCGCTCCACAACTTTTTAGCTTCCTCCGCGAGCGCCGCTTCGTCAAACCCAGGTCTATTGCCTCTTTCCGCCGAACCGTAGAGCGTAAATTGCGGTACGCTGAGGATCTGTCCGTTCACGTCTTTCACGCTGAGGTTCATCTTGCCGGATCGATCTTCGAATACCCTCAATTTCACGGTCTTTAACGCCATCTTTTCGGCGTCCTCTTTGGTATCCCCCTTCGAGACACCCACTAACACTAAATGTCCCGCCCCTATTCGGGACACCTCACGCCCGTGGACGCTAACGGACGCTTCCTTTACTCTTTGGAGAACGACTCTCATGGCTATTAGTTTGATAAAATAAACACAGGCACCCTGAAAAGTTATAATATAATACTTGCATCAGACGGTCAACTCTTTTCCAACACGACCTTATTGACTAACTTCCCGATGCCATCGATCTCGATCGTCACTACATCCCCGGGTCTTATCGGACCTACCTTCGGCGGGGTTCCGGTAGCTATCACATCCCCCGGCAGCAGCGTCATCACGCGCGAAATGAACTCTACCAATTCGGCAACGGAGAAGATGAACAGAGACGTCCTCGATTCCTGTTTTGTCTGGCCGTTGACAAGCGACCGTATCCGGATATCGCCGGGGTCTATATCGGTCACTATCCAAGGCCCTATAGGCGCAAAAGTGTCAAAGGACTTCGATCTGGTCCATTGCGAATCCTTTTCCTGCAGGTCCCTGGCCGTCACATCGTTAAAACACGTATACCCCTCTATTACATCAAAAACGCGTTCCTTAGGAACGTTCTTCGCGAGTTTTTTTATTACAACTCCAAGCTCCGCCTCATAATCAACTCTCTTCGCGGTCCTTGGACAGATTATCTCGTCATCCGGGCCGATAACCGAGGTCGACGGTTTTATGAAGATAACCGGCTCCGCCGGGACGCTGAGCCCTAGTTCTTCCGCGTGATCCTTGTAGTTAAGCCCCGCCGCAACTATTTTGGAAGGTACACATGGCGCCAGCAGCTTGACTCGCCCTATATCCACCCCTAGTGGCAGATCATTATTATCGAACGGGAACACTTTCCCATCCTCGATATAGCCACGGTATATTTTCCCGTCGTATCTAAACCTTGCTATTTTCATTATTGACCTGACTCTCTGGCATGGGCCGGACCCGGATATCGCGCGGAACACTGTTTTCACGCCCGAAGGGCGATACACGACATTTCGATCCGGACATCTTTAGGAAGCCTGGAAACCTGGACCACACACCTGGCAGGCCTAGGCTCTTTGAGAAAACTTGAGGCATACACTTCGTTCATTACGGCGAAATCCTCCAAGTCCTTGAGGAATATATCCACTTTGACCACTCTTCCGAGATCAAGCCCGCACGAGCCAAGTATCTTTCTAGTGTTATCGATCACTAGTTTAGTTTGCGCCCGTATGTCCCCGCCTATAACATCACCGCTGTCGGGATCGATCGGGATTTGACCGGAGACAAAAATATGCTCTGCCGCGGCCACAGCCTGCGAATACGGCCCTACCGCCTTTGGCGCGTCCGAACACTGTATTTTGCTTATTTTTTCCATCTCATCCACTACTTCTGATCTATGCGTATCCCTTTCCCCTTGAGAAATCCGAACATGCGGTCAAGTTCCTTCTTCTCACCCGCGAGAAGAAGGTATGCCCACCCGCTTTCGGTCGAAAAAGACGCCTCGACTATCCGAAGCTCAACCTTGAAATTCCTTATCATATCACAAATGATAGGCTCATCTTTTAATTCCCCAGGGATAAAAAGCTCTATTTTTCTTTCCTCCATTTAACCTCCCCTTAATGAGTTCCCACAGTTTGCTTCGCAAACTATCGTGGGGGTAAACACATCACTTACGCGACTGTAAGGAGCGTAAGTGATAAGCGCGAATTTCCTCCGAAGCCATTTGATATAAAGATCATTCCGAGAACCCCATATCAAGAAAATTCTTAAGCTTCTTCGCCCGTATCGGGTGCCTCAGTTTTTTGAGGGCCTTTGCTTCGATCTGCCGCACTCTTTCGCGCGTTACGTTAAAAATCTTCCCGACTTCCTCCAGGGTCCTTGGATATCCGTCCCCTATGCCGAATCGCAGCGTTAAAACTTTCTGCTCTCTCTCCGTCAGGGTCTCAAGAACCTCATCCATCTGTTCCTTAAGCATGGCGTATGCCGTCGCGTTCGCAGGAGACTCGGCGTACTTATCCTCGATAAAATCGCCAAAATTAGTATCGCCCTCGTCCCCTATCGGTGTTTCGAGCGAAATCGGATGTTGAGCAATCTTTATGATGCCGCGCACCTTCTCTACCGGCATCTGCATCCCCTGCGCTATCTCTTCGGGGGTAGGCTCCCTTCCGTTCTCCTGAACAAGCGCTCGGGAAACGCGCACCAGTTTATTTATGGTCTCCGTCATATGGACCGGGATGCGTATCGTACGGGATTGGTCGGCGATTGACCGTGTTATCGCCTGGCGTATCCACCATGTGGCATAGGTGCTGAACTTATATCCTCTCTCGTATTCGAATTTATCGACCGCCTTCATAAGACCCATATTCCCTTCCTGTATAAGATCAAGAAAGGAAAGTCCTCTATTCGTATATTTCTTCGCTATACTCACCACAAGTCTTAAGTTCGCCGCGACAAGTTCTTTTTTTGCCTTCGTGTAGTGCTCTTCGATAGTGGACAACTTGGATTCGACATCCATCAGCGCCTCAGGCTTGCGTCCGAGTTTTCGGATAAGCCGCATAAGCTCGGACCGGGCCTCTCTGTCCAATTTTTTATCTTTACGAGGGACTTTTTTATCTGATTTGCCGTAGAAACGTTTCGCCTGACGCAACGTCTCCCCGATCTCCTCGGCGACCTTTTCGGTCAGGGAGATAGAGACCTTGAGCTTAGCTAAAAGTTTCATGATCGTGTCTTCGTTTTTCGTAAGACGTATCCGTTTGAGAAGCGCCGTTTTCCTATCTTTTAGCTTATTCACGTCAGCATTCGGCGGGGCATCGACCACATCATCCATGTTATAGTCATTATCGATCGCGCACTGTATGGCCTCGATGACCTTATCACGACCAAGCTTTATCCCGAATACAATGGTCTTGAACTCTTTCTCATGGCGTTTGATCTTTTTGGCCAGTTCCAGCTCCTCGTTCCGATTAAGCAGAGGTATCTGTCCCATTTGCTTAAGATACATCTTCACGGGATCATCGATCTGAACAAATTTCCGGGTCTTTACTTTTTTCTGATCGTTTTTCACGGCGAGCGGTATCTTCTCAAGCTCTTCCTCGGATTCGACCACCTTTATGTCGGCGCTGTACAAGGTCGTAATAACGTTGTCGATCTCATCCGATGAAACGACATCGTCCGGCAGGATATCGTTAACCTCGTCATAGCTGAGATAACCCTTGTCCTTCCCGGCCTGAATAAGCTTTCTTAATATCGCTGATTTTGTCGTCGGTGTCTCTTCTTCACCCGGCTCTTCGTCCTTGGACGCGTCGGACGCGCTTTCGTCCGTATCTTTTTCATCGTCACGCGGCTTTGCCTTTTTCCTGCCCATATCACATCACCTTTTCTTTATGGATCCTATTTATCTCAAAAAGCACCTTTTCCATCTCGGGGTCGTTCTTCACTCTCTGGGCCTCTCTTAACCTATCCATAAGGCCCTTAAGCCTTTCCTCCCGGTCCTCACGTACCATACACGCTATACAGTCGTTTACAGCCCTTTCCGGCTCTTTGGTTATATCCGATTTTTCAAGCGCCTTGACGACGGCTTCTTTAGCCGGATCGTCCGCTTCGAGCCGGCTGAGCAGTTTGCTGGGGCTGATCTCTTCAGCCGTACCGTCGAACAGCGTCCTGAGCACTTTGACCACGCGCACAACATGCTCGTCCCGGAACTTATCAAAACCAAATTCCGTATCTATCCTTTTAAAATATTTCCTACTGGATATCGCAAGCCCCAGGAGATGGATCTCGCTGCTACGGAACTTGCGCGCCTGCTTCGCAGTCTCAGCCGCACCACCGTCGAAGTGGTACGTATAGTCGGGCTTGACCTTCCCTAATTCATGCCTTAACGCGCTCTCGTGCACCCCAAGTTTACCGGCCAGCTTTCGAAGATAATCCGCCTGAACGACCGCGTTGTTTATTTTCGCGATAGTCGGCAACATCTCATCCGCTATGCCCCCGATATCACCCGCCCCCATTTTTTTTATCGTAAGATCCAGTTTATACTCAAAAACGTCCTTTGCTTCCTGAACGACCGCGTTGAATTTTTCGCCTCCGTACTTCCGCACATAACTATCCGGGTCTTCATTCTCAGGTAAGGTGGCAACACGTACCTTGAGCCCGCTTTCCACCAGCATATCAAGCCCTCTGAGGGACGCAGCCTCGCCTGCTTTGTCAGCGTCAAATATGATCACGACCGTATCAGTATATTTCCTGAGTATCGAGATCTGCCTGCCCGTCAAAGCCGTCCCCGACGCCGCCGCCACGTTGCTCACCCCACGCTGGAAAGGTATGACCACATCCAGATACCCTTCAACAAGCACGGCGGCACCCTTTTCACGCATACCCTTTTTGGTAAAATTAAGTCCGTAAAGTATCCCGCTCTTACTATATATGGGCGTCTCCGGTGAGTTTATATACTTCGGGAGGGACCCGTCCATCACCCTCCCGCCAAAACCCACGATACCGCCTCTTTCGTTGAATATCGGAAAAGTTATCCGGTTACGGAACCGGTCATAATCCCCTTTACCCTTTTCGCTGGGGATCGTGAGCCCCGCCAGGCGCAAAACGTCAGATTTGATCCCTTTCCCCTCACAGAATTTCCGCAGCGAATCCCATTCATCCGGCGCGTATCCGATACGGAACGTAGTCAGAGTGTCGTTCTCTATCCCGCGCTGTTTAAGATATTCCTGCGCCGCTTTCCCCTTGGGGCTTTTTAAAACGCTCTGGTAAAAAGCCGCCGCGACCTTATTTACTTCATAGAGCTCGGCTATCTCCGCGCCGTTTTCCTTACTATGAAACTCGTTTTTAGGTATCTCTATCCCGGCTTTCTCCGCCGCGACGCGCACAGCCTCCGGAAAAGTAAGGCTCTCCTGCTGCATAATAAACCCTATGACATTGCCGCCCGCCGAACAACCAAAACAATGATATATCTGTTTTTCCGGGCTCACCACGAACGACGGGGTCTTTTCATTATGGAATGGGCAGCATGCCTTGAAACTTCTCCCGGTCTTTTTTAGAGGGAGATAGCCCGAGATAACCTCCACTATATCCAAACGGTCCAGTACCCTGTCGATGACTTCCTGCGGTATCTTGCTCATAACTCGTATCCCCTGATCACATGAGGCAGTTTCTCTCCACCTGCCTTACGGGCCTATTTTCTACGCACGCGCCGGAACCCGGAACATTCTATAAAATTAAGTCTCTCTCTCTTTTCGATCTCGTCAAGCAGAAGATTCATACCGAGATTGTCGCTCGAGATATGTCCCGCTATAACGTAGTTGATATATTCAGATGCCGCGGTCTTATAATTCTCTTCCTTACAGTGCATCCCGACAAGTGTCTTCACCCCCGACTGCGAAAGTCTGGCGAAAATTTTGTCAGGACCCGAGGTGCCGCCTGTCATATCGACAAGTATCTTCCCCACCGGATCGGTCTCTTTCCCCAGCATAATGTACGGTCCCGCTCCGAGGCGCATCCCTTGCCTGTATTCCGGGATATCCCCCAAGATCGCCACTACGTTCTTAAGCTTTTTTGGTTTCTTTTTCTCAAAAAGCTTCTGTAAATAGTTCGTCACGCAGTTGTCCGCCGCTGTATGAATACACATAAACGGGATCCCGAGCAGACGCGCCGCGTCCACTACCCTGGCATGATTGGACGGCGCTACCCCGCGCGCGACCTGTTCCATCCTGCCTTTCATTATACCCTCACCGACGGTTTTATCAACGCCGTATTTTTTCCAGAGATCAGGCTGTATGCCCATGACCTGGTGAAGATTAGCTAACGCCCTGCCGGCCGGATGATGCGAAACGACCAGGTGTATCTCGACCCCGTTTTCCCGGAGCCTATCCGCTAAAAGCAGTTCCGACACGCTGATATCGATACCAACCATCACGTTCTTTATCTCTTCTTTCCCTGAGCCGGTAAGTATCCGGGTGTCGCCATAAGGATGCACGAGACTATCCTTGTCAAATACCTTCTTCTCATAACCTTTAGCCATACGGAACCGCTTTTTCGCTTTATTTATCTCTTCCCGGATATCGCTTCGGATCCGCGGATCTTCACGCAATCCTTTCTTCACCGCCATTTCATAAAAAGTTTTCAGCTTCATCGGCCTCCTTAAACTTTGTATTTAATCCGATCCCTTGGATTTTCTCGCCTCATCAAGAAAAACTTCGATAACTCCGTTCGGGTCTACCGCTTCGCCCTTCTCCCAGACCCGTTTGATCCAACAATATATGCTTACGTCCATCTTTACGAAAAACATCGCTGTCTTTGATTTTTCCACGATCATGGGATATGTCCCGTTAATAGGGAAAAGCAGTATCAGCAAACTTATCGAGCCGTAAAGCATGCCGGCTCTGCCTGCCGAAATAGCGGCGCCAAAAAATCTTTCCAGAGCCGCTATGTCATCCTCAACGGTAATATTGAACATCTTCTCCAGGAACTTAATCAAACCGACGACAAGAACGATAAGCCCCACAAACCCGGCCGGCTTTGACCAACTCTGAAGCAAAAATGAAAATACTACATTCGATATCTTATCGTACCATTCTATCGACGCGAAAACCAATAAGAACCACCCCATGAACGCGATCATCTGGCTTCCGACCCCGGCGATCAGCCCCCGATAAATCATTCCTAATAAAAGAATTACAAAAAAAATGTCGAACCAATATAGGTCCTTGAATAATTCAGGCAAGATAAACCCCTTTACAAGAGTTCAAAGTATATCATAATAAAATATCAAAGTCAAACAGGCCGGTTATAACCCCCGCCGGCACTAAAAAAACGCGAATTTCATCTTTTCTTAGTTTTTGTACTATTAATTTTAGCTAAAAACCACTTCATTCGTATAGTTCAGTTATCCGCGGGAAGGATGCACAAGACTTCACTAAATTCTCGGCATATCCCAGTATTCACCCTTTTGCCTAAAGATGGGTGGCGGCGGCAGTTCGAGCACCACACGCGCGCGAATCGCGCGCGGGAGGTGCGCAGAACGAACGCCGACAGGACCCATCTTTAGCACATAGCTTTTATCTTATTGTGAATAGCTGAACTGTTACCTTCATTCTGCTGCCAGCGCTCGATTCCCCGCATCAATAGACCCTATTTTCACCTTTTTCATATCCCCGGGGCTGGCAAAACTATCCCGCGAGCTCACCCTAACATATTCTCCCGTATACCCATTAACATAACCATCGGATACGACACCCTCGAAGAGCACCTCAACCTCTTTCCCTAAAAATCTCGCCGAAAATTCAGTCTGCAATACATCCCCGAGCCGGATCAATTTTTCAACCCGGGCCTTTGCCTCTCCTGGTGGGACCTTCCCCTCCATTGCCGCCGCTTTAGTCCCTTCCCTATCGCTGTAGCGGAACACGTGAAGCCGCGAAGGCTTTAGGCGCTGTACCAACTCATAAGTATCTTCAAAATCTTTTTCCGTTTCACCGGGAAACCCGGCTATTATATCCATAGTTATCCCGGCCTCTGGGATAAGAGCGCGTATCTTCCCGACAAGGTCCGAAAAGCCCTTGGCGTCATATCTTCGGTTCATACTCTTGAGTATTCTATCAGACCCGCTCTGGAGGGGGATATGAAAATGACGGCAGACGCATTTAGCCCCCGCGACAATCCTTATCAGTCCATCGTCGATATGATCTGGCTCGATAGAGCTTATCCTTATCCGCGAATTCAGCCCTAAACCGTCTATTCTTTTAAGCAATTCCGGTAAGCGCCTCGAATCATCCCCCGCCCAAGACCCGATACATATCCCCGTAAGCACGACCTCTTTGAACCCAGCGGCTGAAAAACCCGCTATCTCGCTAATGATCAATTCCTCTTTCTTCGACCTCGATCTTCCTCTCACAAGGTTGACTTTACAAAACGAACATGCCCCGTCACACCCGTCCTGTATCTTTAGAAACGCCCTTGTATGCGATTTGAATCCCGCCACCGTGTCGTTTATCGAGTGCGCCGGTCGCGGCAAAGCCGGACCGGCCCCGTCAACGATTATACTCATTCCTTCTTCGTCCCATTTTGATATCACTCCCGCCACTTCCGGCAGAGCTTTAAGCCTCCCCATATCTTCCGGAAAAACCGCCGAGCAGCCCGTAACAAATATCCGTGACGACGGGTTTTCCCGCTTCAATCTTTTTATGAGTTTCCGAGTTTTTGTATCAGCCTGGTCCGTAACCGTACATGAATTTATCAGGACGATATCAGCTTCCGCCGGTCCGCTTTCGACGCATCCGGCCTTTATTAGATCCTCACGTATGACCTGCGCGTCATACTGATTTACCTTGCATCCCAAGGACCGTAACGCGAACGTATGCTTTTTTATTTTTTTATCCATTTTCCCCGCCGCTTAAACAACCTTACAATCCGTATTCATAATTCAGGGCCGAAAGGACAAATATCCCCGCGGTATCGCTCCTTAGGACCCTTTCCCCCAAGGAAATAAAAACGCAGCCGTGCTTACTAGCCGCTTCCATTTCGCCTGGGGTAAAATCCCCCTCAGGGCCGATCAGGACCGCTAGTTTGCCGGGGACTTTCACCTTCAAGACCTTTTTTATACTTTTTGTCCGTTCGGAAAGGCATGCCATCATCGCCAGATCATTGTCCTTTATTCCCATCATCGCCTCGTTAAACGTGACTATATCCTTTATTTCAGGAACATCGGCTCTCCCGCATTGCTTAGCGGCCGCGACAGCGTTCCTGCGCCACTTATCGACCTTAGACTTCATCGCGCCCGCCTCCGGCCTTACCACTGTTCTCCCGGTAACCACCGGTGTAATGATCGATACCCCAAGTTCAGTGGCTTTCTCGACGATAAATCCCATTTTTTCCTGTTTCGGGATGGCCTGGATAAGCGTAATACTGGGAAAATCAGTTTTTTCCCGGACCTTCCGCCTAATAACACCCACGGTAACAAGCTTGTCCCTCCGATCAATACCCGATATCGTGCCTTCATACTCGACGCCGGTCCCGTCAAAGACAGTCACAGGATCGCCTTCTTTAAGACGCATTACGTCGATAACATGATGCGCTTCTTCACCATCTATGGTTATCCTGTTAGCGCTAATATTCCGGCCGGGCACATAAAATCTACTCATGCGTTATCTCCCTGCGAGAATGCGTGGCTTCCCGAGCAAAGCGTTCGGCTTTTCCTTTTTACTTTTCTCTTTTGACTACCTTCGTCCCACGGACTTCTTGCCTCTAACTTCTTGCTTCTTTCTTCCAACTCTCCGCTCCCAACTCCGAACCGACTAACCAGCGGATCACTTCTATCGTTCTATCTCTTTTTCCCCAAAAACCTCGGCGGTAAAGACATAAATCTCGCACCCGCCTGTTTTCCAAGCGTCATCGGGAAGGCCTGCCTTATGGGCGCACAGGCTCGAAAGGAATTCCTCCCTCGTCCATCCTGTTTCCTGTGCCACTTGGGGAAGATAAACCCCGCTGAACCTTCCCGAACTGACCATTACACCGTGTTTCCCCACTTCGACGTCCTTATAGCTATCCACTTTCTTCATAGGGGAAAGAACCGATATCTCAAGGTCGACTTCCCCGAGTTCTTCCGCTCTCATACTTGAGAACCGCGGATCTTCCGTCGCGGCAGCTATCGCCATGTCGCGCACAGTGAGATAAAGCGGCCCCGTTGCCGTCATGTGCCCTATACAACCTCTCAATTCTCCTCGTTTATGTAAAGTAACGAACGCCCCCATCTCTTGTTTGAGTTTCTCGCTCTCGAGACGTATTTCCGGGCGGTTGCCTGTCTTCAGATAATAGCTGATAGAATCTCTCGCGATCTTAAGCAGCTCACTTCTCTCCGCGTTATTGAACATATTCGCCTCCCCCGCTTTTTCGGTCTTCCCGGCGGCTTGAGCCCCATTGACGAACGCGGCGCTCAAGTATCCGACGACCTTCTCCTTCATCAGGGACGTGTCCCCGGAATTCGCGTATTTAAGTACCTTTAATTCTCCCGCACCCAATTTGCGGCATGCCGTCATGACAGCGTACACCGCGCCGACACCGCACATCGCGTCATGTCCGGTCTCGAGGCTATACCCGTAAAGCTCTTCGGGATCCATCCTTTTCAAGACATCTATGGTGCCTTGATCTTTTTTAGAAGCCGTGTCATAGCTTAGATAATGTGAAAGATCGGTAGACGCGATGATCACGTAATCCTCTTCTTTCTCGAGCGCGTTATAAAGCGCCTCCGCCAGAAGACCACTGGTGGCCTTTTTTTGGTCAGACAAAGCTATGAGCACCGCCCTGGCACCGGGGGCCGCCGTCTGAACAAACGGTATCTGGATCTCGACCGAGTTCTCCGCCTGGAACGCCTCGGGGACATCACGCACCGACGGGCTATACGCGATAAGCCGCGCCGAGATATCTTTGTTTATCATCAATTTCCCGAGCGGGGTCTCGAAATAGTCCTCCATAAAAACAGCGGCTGTTTCCGGGAAATATCTGCGATGCGTAAATCCGACAATGATCACGTTCTTCACATCTATTCCGGAAAGCGCTTTGTAAGAATAGCCGGCGACCGGACCGGAATAGCTGTACCCCGCGTGCGGCACGATAAACCCGAGGATCTTGCCTCCGGGCTCGGGCACATCGGCCTTCTGGATATAACGATCTATTTCCAAAGCGAGGTTCTCAGGCGAAGCCGTGTACCAGGATCCCGCGAGGTCCGCCTGTTTGGCCGTGGCTATGCAGCAGTGGAAACCCACTAAAAAAAACGTACATAAAAATTTTTTAATACAGGCGTCACCCCGCTTCCCCTTTACCTCATGACAAAAAGAACAAGAAGGACCACGACCACAAAAACAACTAACGCAACCACCGTCCAATGGATCGAGTATCTCATCTTCCCGAGTGTCCCGACCCCCCTCTCGAGGTTCTCACCGCAATAGAGGCAGAGCAGCGCCTCCTCATCGTCGATCGGCTTTTCACAATGCGGACAGATATAAACAACCACTTGAAACCGCCTCTAAGTTTTAAGATTATTCCTTTTAAATTAAACCAAACAAAGTATTTACGCCCCGTTTTTTTATGCTATAATAATACCGCAATTTTCCGGTGGGGCAGTAGCTCAGTTGGGAGAGCATCACGTTCGCAACGTGGGGGTCGGGAGTTCGAATCTCCTCTGCTCCACCAGTCAATCAGCCTTCGGCTGATTGACAGAGCAATCGAGAATCAAAAATCGAAAATAGTTGTTGTGTGCCCTGCGGGCACTTCTAAAATTAAGGAAAATCTCGATTGCGGTCGATTCTCAACTTTCGATTTTCTCACTAATACTCGAATGGTCGACGTCATTTTTCACTCTTCCCTTATTCCTCGCCTTAACGATTTTTATCAACTTCTTTAACCCCCTCAGGCGTTTCTGAACCCACTGTAACTTGCCCCATTACATCATTAACTATAACCGGGACATTTCCCTCTGTTATAGGGTTTTTAAAAATTACTTTCTCCGGCATAGCTTGTTGTTTTGTTGGGCTTAAAAAAATATTATTGGATTGAACATCTTGTCGTTCCTTAATAAATCCAACCACGTATTCGGATATTCTGATAAGCTCCTCCTGCTTAAGTATTATCGTTTCTTGACTTGTTGTAATAGTTTTATTACTAACATTAATTTTCTCCGCCACTATGACAACCCACAATTGCAAGCACATTACCAAAAAGGACAAGATTGCTAGGGCGATTAACCACCTTGTCAACCTCAACATTATTCGCGCATTCTTACACTGAAGAACATTCTCGAAATGTTGTCGCGCTTTCTCGCTAACACAATTAGCTATTATGGCCAATATCGCATAATCCGATAATTCAAACGATTATTTTGCATCGTTGTAAGCTGCATTGGGAATTGCATGCCGTTCAAACGCCGTTTTGTCAGCTTCTTTCATTATATCCCTTTATTTTTTCTTTTTCTTTGTGGAATTATTAAAAAATTAGTTGCTCTCCACCAGTCCTCTTGCTTTCGCAATAAAGCAAGAGGACTGAGCAATCCAGAATCTATACTCCCTGTCTGCGAAGCAGGCAGAGAAAATAAATATCGCGAGACCGTTCGGGCCGGCGCCGGATTACGTCAACTCGCCGATAAATTCCTCCACGGCCTTTTTCATCGTTTCCCAATCCTGCCGCGAATGGATACCGAACTTCTGTTTTCTCTTCCAGCCGTCTTCTCTTTTCTGCCACAGATAAAAGCATATCTGTTTCTTCGCGTAACTCTCGAGCAGAACGACAGCCGCCCACCAACCGAACCGCTTGTTTACCGTCCGGAACTTTAACGCCTTTAACGGCGTTCGTATCGGCAGCGGATCATCATCCACGTCACCGCTCTGGGACATAAGTGGTTTTTCAGCCTGTTCCTTCCCATCCCCGGCTAGGATCCCGTCTTTTGAGAGACCTTCTGTCATGGCACACCTCTTATTGTGTCAGTTTAACGGTATAATTCGGCTCGTTCCCTTCAAGTACGACATGACCTTCCCTCGCAAGCCACCCGATACTCATAAGCACCAGGTCCCGGTTCTTCCCCAGGTCCGCCGCCATCATATTCAGAGTTGCCGCTTTCCCGTGACTTTCCAGATAGTTCCAGATATCACCGGCCGTAATACCTATCCGCGTAATCATACGCTCACCACCTTCCTTTAAGTGCGGGATATTTCACCCTTTTGACTATTTTTGATCTCTCGTTTGTTATAACTCGCGCAGCGCTGGCATCTCGATATATCGTCATGCCTGCTGTCAACGTACGTATGCGCGCAAATATTACAGCTCCAGATATTCCGTTCCTCGGAAGAATATGTCTTGAGCTTCGTGCCAAAATCAAAGAACGCCCACGCGAGAAGCACGCAGATGATCGAAAAGAACAAATATATGAACAACGCGACCGAGATGTCGACCTTTATCATCGTCTTATTCTTCCCCTCCGACAACCACTTCCACTACCACCCATTCGTCCTCGGCCTCCAGAGAACTTCGCGGCTCGAATATCCATTCCCGGACGAGTTTCGCCACCGCGATATCTAAACGCAGGTCGCCGGTGGTAGAAACCGGCTCGGTATTTTTCACTTTACCTGCCGTATCCACAAGAGCCTTCACTTTAATCTTCAGATCACGTCCGCCGGAAAAGTCGAGGATCTCGGCGTCCGACTTCGTCTTGTAAATAACTTTTCTCGCGCTTCGTTCCCCCCTCCCGAAGGATCCGCCCTCCCCGTTTTTTCCCCCGGATCGGAACCCCATATCGACCTCGGGAATGACCTTTGTACCGCTGAGCGCCTCGAGTACCTTTTCATCCATATCCTTCCCCAGATCTTTGGGCATCATCCCGCTGCGCAGCGTCTTTTTGGGCGCTTTTATTTCAAGATCTTCCCCCGGAACCGATATAGCCGGGTCATTATACCGCATCATGGTCAAAGGCTCCGCGTTCTCCAGTAAAAAATCAAACGCAGTTTTCCCGAGTATCGGCCCGAGAAAATCCACCCTCGTATACGTCGGTGTCCGCGAGGATATCTGCGGCGTCACTATCAAGACAAGCGACATCACGGCGATATGGACGCTTAACGACAAAAGCAGCGCTTTTCGGAACCCGCCGTTCGTCATCGCATTTTCAACCTTTGATCTCATATAGCGTAGCCCTTCCTAAACGATACGTCTTACTGCGTGGTCGCGATATTTATTTGTTTTACATCCATCTGCCGGCAAATATCCCAGATCTCGATGACCTTGCCTATATCGGCGTTATGGTCCGCGCGGATAAGAAGCGGTTTATTCTCCTCTGAAGCCATCTTGACCCGAGATACCAGTTCGTCCTTCCCGACCGGTCTTTCGTTAACAAACATCTTGTTGTCATCCGTTATTGTGATGATCAACATCTCCCGGTGAAGGACCTCGCTGGTGACCGCCTTCGGCAGATTGACCCGTATCCCGGGCTGGAAGACAAAACTTGACGTCAGCATAAAAAATATCAAAAGAAGAAAGACCACATCTATGAGCGGCGCGAGATCAAGGACACCTGTTTCCAAGAACACTTTTCTTTTAAATTTCATTTTCTTCCCTCTTTGTGCCGAGTATGTTTACAATATCCGCCGCGCTTTTTTCCATCTCCAGGACAAAACCGTCCACCTTGCTGACAAGAAAGTTATACGCCACATATGTGGGTATCGCCACCGAAAGACCCGCGACCGTCGTAATAAGGGCCTCCCATATGCCGCCTGCCAGGTCCCCCGGGTTCACCGACACCATCGTTACCGCCTTCTGCTCTATAACCTGGAAAGCCCGGACCATACCGGTAACAGTCCCAAGAAGCCCCAAAAGCGGCGAGATATGCGCTATAGTGGCCAGCGCGCCGAGGTTTTTCTCAAGACGCGGCACCTCATACATCCCAGCCTCCTCGATCGCCTCTTTGATCTCAGCCTTCGGCCTGTCATGCTTCAATATCCCTGCTTTAAGTATATGAGCGATAGGCCCGGGAGTCGCGTTGCATTTGTCTATCGCATCCATGACCTTGTTCCGTTTGAGCGTTTCCGCTATATCTTCCATAAACTCGGCAGTGTTTATCTGCGCCCTGCGGAGATGCCATAACCGCTCTATCACCACGGCAAAAGCAACTACCGAGCACAGAAATATCAATATCATCAGCGGACCGCCTTTAATCATTAATACCCACATCCTGACCTCCGTTTCGCGGCGCGCCGAACACGCGCCATAATTGATTTAACCTTTTACCCGACTCTACCTGACATATCGCTGCAACAGCTTTATCTTCTCTTCGGCGATATCCGCTTCCTGCCCTTCACCCTCGGCAAGTTCGCGATATATCTTGTAGGCCCTCTCATAATCGCCGCGTTTTTCAAGAAGTTCGGCGCAACTTAATCTTGCGCGCGCCACCCAGAATTTGCCGGCGGGATACCGGTATATGACCTTCAGGTATTCCTCGATCGCTTCCGCCTCTTTCCCCAACTTCTCGTAGCATCCGGCGATGTCGAACTGCACTTCCGCGTTGAACTCGGTGTTCTCCGGGGTGATCGCTATCTTAAAATATTCTATAGCCAAGATATCTTTACCTTCGGATTTCAATATCGTGCCTATCTTATTATTCGCGACATTATTCAGCCTGCTTTCCGGATACATAGTTATCAATTCCTTGTATTGCCGTACCGCCTTTTCCGGGTCGTTCTTCTTCCTGTAGATATCGCCGATAGCGAGCACCACATGCGGCGCCCATTTACTCGCGGGCCTTTTCACGAGAAAATCCGTAAATTCAGCCAGGGCTTCGTCGATCCTTCCCGAATCATAAAGCGACCATCCCAGCCAATATGCCGCGTCTTCCGCGTAAGAACTAGCCGGGCCGTCCGCGATAACCCCCCTAAAATATGACTGCGCTTTATCGAACTCCCCTTTGCCGTAATAAAACTCCCCGAACCAGTGTTTTATCCCCAAGGTATAATCGCTAGGACCCTTTTCATTCGCAAGCATGCCGTTAAATATATTCAACGCCTCCTGCTCTTTGCCCATTTTAAAACATGTCCACCCGAGCTGGTATTCCGCTCTGCGCTTAGCGCTTTCATCGTCGCCGTCAGAAGATATTTTCGCGTATATCTCGGCGGCCTGCGCGTAATTGCCGTTATTGAACAAAGAATTCGCCTGCTGAAACTTGGCTTCTTCTAGCAACGCGCTTCCTGGGTATCGGCCGGCGATCTCCCCATATTGCTCGGCGGATGACTTAAAGTCACCCCGCTCCGCGTACAGCTGTCCGAGCTGATACCGCGCCTTGTCCCCGAAAGAGGATTCGGGAAAATTTATCACCAGGGATTGGAACGCGATCACCGCGGCGTCATTCCGCTTCAGCTGCTTCATCAAAATACCTATCTCATACTGGGCGCAATCGGCAAGTATGCTTTTCGGGAATTCCTTGAGCACCCGGTCATACACCTCTATAGCGGACTTCTCGTCCCCTTTTGCCTGAAGGATATCGCCTATACTGCACAGGGAACTCACAACAATATCCTCATTGTCCGAATACTCGACCACCGCGTCGAATTCCCTGATAGCGGCTTCTTCGTCGCCTGTCCCCAGATACGCCCAAGCGAGGTTATAATGATATTCACCGCTGAACTCGCCCACAGGATATTTCTCAAGCGCCGTGTTATACACGGTAACGGCTTCCCCCAAACTGCCTTTTTTATACAGCGCGTCCCCAAGCCAGTAAAACGCGTCATCGGTCCATTCATTCGCCGGCACGTCTTCAATGATATCCCTGTACGCGGCGATGGCTTCGTCAAACCGCCCTTTCTCCCGCATGACCCCGGCAATCCCAAGAAGCGCCGCGCTTCGCGATGGATCATCGTACGCGATTGAAGCGGCAGCGCGGAACCATGACTCCGCGCCGTCAAGATCGCGCGCGTCAAGAGATATGTGTGCAAGCCGATACTCCGCTACCGACTTGTAGGGACTGTTCGCCCCGCCTTTCGTGGAATTTTCGAATTCGCGCGCGGCCTCGCTCGTCAGCCCAAGCTTAAGATATGAATCGCCGAGCATATAGTACGCCTCAAAGATGTTCTCGTTCACCGGATATTTCGCGATAAAGTTTTTGAGTTCCTCAACCGCGCTCTTAAAGTCCCTATCTCTGTACTGCATCTCGCATATCCGGTAAGCGGCTTTTACCGCCAGCTCCGAGGAAGGGTAAAGTTCGGCCACTTCTCGGAACGTTTCCTCTGCAAGCTCGTCCTCCCCAAGTTCGTCATAACACCAGGCCTGTGAATATCGCGAATACGGCGCGTATTCGCTGGACGGATAATTGTCCATGACTATCTGGTATTGCGCCAAAGCCTGTTCGATATCCTTTTTTTTGAAGTACGCCTCGCCGATCCAGTATGCCGCCTGCGGAGCGGAGTCCGTATCGCCGAAACTCTTCATGACTATGCTGAATTCCGCGACGGCGTTCGCCGTTAACGCCTTCTCATAATACACCCTGCCGAGCAGCAATCGGCTTTCCGCCTCAATTTCACGCGGGATATCCCTGTGAAGTAATTCGTTGGGCCTTTCGGAGGCGAGGTCGAAAAAACCGTCCTTAACGGCTTTGCGCGCGAAGTCCAGTTCGGATTTAAAAGATTTGTCGGCCAAGGAAGCCTGGGTTGCGGCCAACATCAACGCTACTGAAATAAATAAGAATAATGGTCTATGCATTTGTGATATTAAAGTTATGATTATGAGCTGAATACATATAGCCGGTAAATAATATACGTCTATATCGTAGCCTGAAGCCTATAAGAACAATATGTTAGCAAAATAGGCCTTTTTCAGCAAGGGTTTTTAGCGGGTCTATACTATCGGGTTTATGTTCGCGAAAAGGTTATTTCAGCACATCCTTCAGATATTTCCCGGTATAGGACCGTTTGTCGTTCACGATCTCTTCGGGAGATCCGCACACCACAAGCTCCCCGCCGGCATCTCCTCCGCCGGGTCCCAGATCGATGACATGATCTGATGATTTTATCACATCGAGGTTATGCTCGATAACAAGAACGGTATTACCCGAATCGACCAGTTTGTGGAGAACATCCAGCAGTTTATGGATATCGGCGAAATGGAGCCCTGTTGTCGGCTCGTCAAGGATGTAAAGTGTCCGGCCTGTCGCGGTCTTCGCCAGTTCCGTCGACAGTTTCACCCTCTGCGCCTCTCCGCCCGAAAGGGTCGTCGCGGCCTGCCCGAGCCTGATATATCCCAGTCCTACCTCGTTCAGGGTCTTAAGTTTGTTCCGCACCATCGGGATATTCTCAAAAAGACCGAGCGCGTCTTCCACGCTCAGGTTAAGCACCTCGGCGATATTATGCCCTTTGTACATGACCTCCAGGGTTTGGTCGTTGAACCGCTTTCCCCCGCACACTTGGCATTCCACATAGACATCCGGCAGAAAATGCATCTCTATCTTTTTGACGCCGTCACCCTGGCACGCTTCGCACCTGCCGCCTTTCACATTGAAACTGAACCTCCCCGGCCTGTACCCCCGCATCCTCGACTCAGGCAGAGCGCTGAACAGTTTGCGTATGGGATCGAACGCCCCCGTATACGTGGCAGGATTGGATCGCGGCGTCCTGCCTATCGGCGACTGGTCTATCACTATGACTTTGTCAATACGCTCTATCCCGTTTATCCTCGTATGCCTGCCCGGCGTTACCTTGGCACGGTAGAACTTTTTCGCGAGAACCCTGTAAAGTATCTCATCTACAAGCGTGCTTTTGCCCGAACCGGAAACCCCGGTAACACAGTTAAAAACCCCGAGGGGGATCTTCACGTCGATGTTCTTCAGGTTATGCTCCGCCGCGCCTATTATCTCGATGCACCTCGCGGGGTCGGGCTTTCTTCTCTTCCCCGGCACCTCTATCTTTAGATCTCCCCGGAGATATTTCCCTGTTATCGATTCTTTACTTTTTAGCACGTCCTCTATCGTCCCGGAGACTATGACTCTACCCCCGTGCTCCCCGGCCCCGGGGCCGAGATCGATGATATGATCGGCGCTCCTTATCGTCGCTTCGTCATGTTCCACGACGATAAGAGTATTGCCTATATCCCTAAGAGCTATCAGGGTATCCAAAAGCTTCCTGTTGTCCCGCTGATGAAGCCCGATACTAGGCTCGTCGAGCACGTAAAGAACTCCCACCAAGCCCGCTCCGATCTGCGTCGCAAGCCTTATCCGCTGGTCCTCTCCTCCCGAGAGAGTGTTGCTCCTGCGGTCAAGAGTAAGATAGTCCAATCCGACGTTCGCCAGGAACTCAAGCCGTGAGTATACCTCTTTCATCACTTCGTCGATCACGGCCTTTTTCTGGCCGTCGGATTTGATCTGGCTAAAGTACTTTCGCGCCTCCGCGATAGACATCTGGCACATATCCGCGATATTCTTGCCGTCGATAAAAACGCTCAAAGACTCTTTTTTCAGTCTTTTCCCGCCGCATTCGGGACATGGTTGGACGGACATGAACCCCGATATCATCTCTTTTATGTAATCACTCTCGCTTTGCCGGAATCTCCTCTCCAGATTTGGTATAACTCCCTCAAAACCGGACTCGGGATCACCATGCAATATCGATCTTCTATCCGCGCTATTAAGTTTGTTGAATGGCAGATCAGGATCAAGACCATGGTATCGCGCGAAACGTCTTAGCGCCCGCCTAAAATGCAGGATAAGCCCCTTACCCCCGCGCTTCCAAGGGAGAACCGCCCTGATCAAAGGTTCGGATTTATCGGGAACAACAAGCTCGGGGTCGATCTCCATCCTGTTTCCTAGTCCGTTACACGCTACGCACGCGCCATAAGGGCTATTGAACGAAAAATTCCTCGGCGCGTGTTTATCGAAACTTATCCCGCATTCCACACACGCGCTCTGTTCGCTGAAAAGCACGTCCGAACCATCCGCGCGTTCCGCGCCGCCTTCGTCTAGAAAAGACACCGTAAGTACGCCTTTCCCCAGGCGCAACGCCGTTTCTACCGAGTCAGAAAGGCGTTTTCTCACCTTCTCATCGAGGACCAAGCGGTCAACGACCGCCTCGATGGTGTGTTTGACCTTGCCGTTGAGCCGCGGGATATTGTTTCCTATTTCTACAACCTCACCATCGACCCTGAGCCGTATAAGCCCTTCTTTCCGGGCCCCCCGCATGACCTCCACATGCTCGCCTTTACGCCCCTCAATGAGAGGCGCGAGGACCATCAGTTTTGTGTCCTTTTTTTGCGCCAGGATCGCGTCGACGATCTGCTGCGAGCTCTGTCCGGATATCTCTTTGCCGCATTTTGTGCAATGCTGGACCCCGGCCCTCGCGAAAAGGAGGCGCAGATAATCGTATATTTCAGTCTGTGTCCCGACCGTGGAGCGTGGATTTTTAGCGCTCGCCCTTTGATCGATGCTTATTGTCGGGGAGAGGCCTTCGATATAGTCGACGTGTGGCTTCTGCAGCTGTTCTATGAACTGGCGCGCGTAACTTGACAAGGACTCGACATATCTCCTTTGCCCCTCCGCATAAATGGTATCGAACGCGAGGGAAGACTTTCCCGAACCGGATAAACCGGTGATCACGCAGAGTACATCCCTCGGGATAACAACGTCCACCCCTTTAAGATTATGCTCGGCCGCGCCTTTTATTGTTATGAAATCTTTCCCCATGGCCTATAATTTTAACACACAACCTCCCGCACGTAAACAGCGTGTACGGATTTGTTTCCACATCAGGTACCGAATTGTTTCCACATCAGGTACCGAATTAAACCCACACCTGCTTTACTATTAACCCCACACCTGTTTTTTTTGAAAAAATTTTGAAAGAATTTTCGCTAAAGATGTGTCTAAATAAGTAGGGGGTGATTTTTATGTCACGATTTGGTAGACCACTTTTTACAAATGTCATGTATCATGTAACATCTCGAGGGAACAATAAGCAACCGGTTTTTTTGGAAGACCTCGACTTCCAACGGTATTTGCGTTACCTCAAAAAGTACAAAAAAAAGTTCGAAACTCGTTTATACTCTTTTTGTCTTATGCCAAACCACGTTCATCTTCTCGTTTGTCCCAACAATAAAGAAAATTTGAAGAAATTTATGCATGGGGTCAACATGTCGTATGCGAAGTACTTTAACTATAAGTACAATAAAGTCGGCCACATATGGCAAAATCGCTATTTAAGCCGACTTATTAGTAAAGACGAATATTTTATAAATTGTATTAATTACATCGAATTTAACCCAATACGAGCGAAGCTCACAGATAGGGTCGAAACATATCCATGGAGCAGCTACAGCGCACGCGCCTTGGACGAGCAATCCGATTTCATCGATCCTCTTTCATTCTAATTCTGCAGACGGGAGTTTACAAAAATGTCAGATGTGGGTTCAAAAATATAGCAGATGTGGGTGTGAAACGGTACCCGCTGTGGGTTTGGGGTGGTACCTGATGTGATAATACGTTGATAATTTAGGAAAAATGCGGTAAAGTACTCCTGTAAACTTGATTTTTTATCAACTTATCAATAAATAAACAACAAGAGGTGGGTATGTATAAAATAGGCAGCAGATTGCGCAAATTACGAAAAGAACGCGACATAACTCTTGAGGAACTTTCCGAGAAAAGCGGTGTCGCACTCGCGACTTTAAGCCGGATGGAAACCGGCAAAATGACCGGAACACTTGAATCACACAACAGTATCTGCAAAGCCCTCGGGGTATCGATCGCGGAACTTTACCGCGAACTCGAGGACGAGGATAAGGTTGTCGAGTCCGTCCCGGCCCATAACAGGACAGAGCATTTTATCCACGCCACCAAGGTAAAATATGAGCTTCTTGTCACGAAAACACTCGACAAAAAAATAATGCCTCTATTAATGAAGCTCGGCCCGGGAGGGAAAACTCAGGAAGAAAAAAATAAGCCCGGCGTGGAAAAGTTCGTATATATTTTAAAGGGCGGGTTTACCGCGGCTATCGGGGACGAATCATACTCTCTCAAGCACGGTGACAGCCTTTATTTCGACGCCTCACTCCCCCATTCTTTCACTAATAATGATAAAGGAGAAGCGGAAGCGATCTGCATCGTGTCTCCGCCGGCACTGTAACGCGCGCTGTTTCGCCGCAAAAAAAACGGACAGAATAACTGCGGGATTAAAAAAGACGCTCCCGGTAAAGACACGGAATTTCTGATCACGCTTGGATAAACCGTTTCAATGCCGGGTATTGCCAAGAGCAATACCCGGCATTGAAACGGTAAGACTAAGCACTCGACCGGAGCTTCCCTTTCTTATATGCGAGGAGAAAAGCGCTGACGACAACAGGATCGAACTGCGTTCCCGAATTATCCTTTATTATCTGTACTGCTACCTCCGCCATTTTGCGTTCGCGGTAGGGCCTGTCGCTCGTGACCGCGTCAAAAGTATCCGCCACCGCGATTATCCGCGCTATAAAGGGTATATTCTCGCCTTTAAGCCCATCGGGATATCCACCGCCGTCGTATCGCTCATGATGCGCCCGCACCTCTTTCGCGACGTCGTCAAGCTCCCGTATAGGATGGAGCATAGCCGCTCCCATCGTCGAATGTTCGCGGACTTTTTCGCCTTCTTTTTTAGTAAGTTGGCCGTTCTTATTGAGGATGTTGTCGGGGACGCCTATCTTTCCCACATCGTGCAAAAGCCCCGCGATCTGCAAGGTCTCCCTGAAATTCTTGTATGCCTGCGCCTCCGGTATCCCATCAAGCTCCTCTCCGATAGAAAGAGCGTACTGCGTTACCCTTTCAGTATGGCCGTGCGTGCAGAGATCTCGCGCGTCGATAGCCGCCGCGAGGGCGATCGCCGTGTGGATGAACGTCTTGTGTTCCCGCTCGTACAAGTTATGGACCTCATATATTTTATCCTGAAGATCCTGGATAAGCTGGGCGTTCGTGATCGCCATGGCCACATCGTTCGCGAGTGTAGTAAAAAAACTTACCTCCTGGCGGGAAAAACGCACATTGGAAAGCTTCTTCCCGAGGACAAATATCCCAAAAAAATCCTTTTTGTAATATACAGGTATACATGTGTTCGCCTTAAGGAGTTCCATCTGTTTCACGGACAGTTCCAATAGATCCTTGAACTCGGGAGACCCGCGCAGGCTTTCATCGCGCTGAAGAGTATCGAGCAGGCCTTTATATTCTACCGCCCCAGTCTCCGATATCTTAAAATTATGCCTCTCGGCAAAAAGCTTTATAAGGGGGTTATCCAAGGTAAGCCGCACAAACCCTATGGGTATCTTTATCCCTTCCGCCCCCTTACTGTCTATTATTATGAATGAACCCCTCTCTTTTTTGTAGAGCAGCATGGCTGTATGCGTTACCTTCACCTGCTCATCAAGGACCCTCACTATCATCTTTATCAGGTGTTCCGGTTTCTTGAAACGTATCATCGTGCGCGACGCATTCTCAAGGATGAACTGATAATCAAGCTCGGGCTCCTCGCGCCGCTTGAGCACTTCCGGGTCTAACGGGATGAGCGCCCCGTCGCAGTTCTTTACCTTTTCCGCCATCCAGTCATGCAGTTTAAGCCAGTTATCTTCTATGTACATACTATCCCCGCTCCCTTTTCCCGGCCATCTTTATCTGTTCGGCGGCGATAAGCACGACCCGTTCGAGCTGCTCCAAAAGAAGCGGCTTCGTTATATAATCGTAGACGCCTATCTTCTCCGCCTCGGTCATCTTTTCCTTATCGTCAACCGCGGTTATCATGATCACCTTGACATCGGTATCCATCTTGCGTATCGCCCTGAGCGCGTCAAGCCCGTCAAGGACGGGCATCTTCACATCCAATAAGACTATCTCCGGACGGTTATGGACAAAAGAATCAACGGCCTCTCTGCCGTTGTGGGCTGTCAAAACGTCAAAATCCCTCTCCGTAAAAAATTTCTTCACAAAATCACACACGTCCTTTTCGTCGTCCACCACAAGAAGTCGTATCACATAGCCTCCTTAAAAAAATTACCGTCCTTGCCGTTAACTATATCCTCGAGACGTTTAAGGCTCGAAATAGGTTTTTCTATGTACGCGAAGGCGCCTTCTTTCATCAGTCGTTCCCGCGTCTTTCCGGAATCGCTGTAAGCGGTTATAAAGACCACTCTGATATCGGGGCATATCTCTTTTATCTTCCGCATCAATTCATCGCCGTTAATGCCCGCCATTTTCAGGTCAAGAAGCGCCACGTCGTATTTTTTTACTCCCAAAAGATTAAAGACCGTGCCCGCGTCCCCGGCTATGTCTATCTCATAACCCCGCGGCTCGAAATACTGCTTCATCATGTCCGTGAAACTCGTCTCGTCATCGACCGATAATATCCTTGGTTTAGCCATTATTCCCCTTGCATGCCGTTTTCCCGGGTTACACCCTTTCGGCCTGCGCCGACGTTTTAAAAGAAAGCCGAAAAATAGTACCTTTCCCTGGCTCGCTCTCGACCGAGATCTTTCCCATGTTCCGCTCGACTATCTGTTTCACTATAAAAAGACCGAGGCCGGTGCCCTTCCCGGGCTCTTTTGTCGTGAAAAACGGGTCGAATATCCGCGAGAGGTTGCTTTTCGTTATCCCTTCCCCCGTATCCTCCACGTTCACATACACCCTGCTATTTACGGCGCCCGCTCGCACCGTAATACTGCCTCTACCTTTTATCGCCTGGGCCGCGTTGCGGATTATATTAAAAAGTATTTCCTGCACCTGCTTTTTATCCGCGTAAATACGCGGCAGGTCGTCCGGGACATCCTTTGAAATAAAGATATTGTCAAGCTTGAGGTCGTGCTGAACGAGCGAGATGACCTCGTCTATCTCCTCTCCGAGACGCACATCGTCTTTTACCTCGTTCTTCGAGGGCTTCGCGAACGATGACAACTTCCGGGTGATCACCGTCGCCCTATCAGTCTCGTGTATGACCTTTTCCATGATAATACGCGCTTTTTCAAGAAGCTCTTCTAATGATTTGTCCTTATAAAACCCCTCCTTGTAATTGAGGAGGAACATTTCGCATTGTCCGCGCGCGATCCCGAGCGGGTTACAAATCTCGTGGTTGATGCCGGCTGAAAGCGTGCCTATAACGGCCATCTTTTCCCTCTGCGCCGCCTGCGCCTGGGCCTCGGAAAGTTTCTCGAAAAGCCGCGCGTTGGTTATAGCCACCGACAGCGTCCGGGCCAGCGGCAAAAGTATGTCGATATCGTCCTGCGCGAATTCCTCGTCGGATTTTTTCTTGCCGAAAAAGAGTACCCCAACCATATTCGCCCCGTGAAAAAGCGGGATGACAAGTTCGCTGCCAAGTTCGTCGACTATTTTCTCGAGACCAAGCCCCATTGAATGCGATTTGTCCTTACCGGGGTTAAGTATATACTCCCCGCTGTCCCGCAGTTTTCGGATAAACTCCTCGTTGGAATTCAGGATAAAACTCGGCGAGGTCACCCCTGCGGATGTCGCCATGCGGAAGTCCCCTTTATCCTCATCAAATAGCATTACGGCGGCATTCTCGAGTTTCATGATCTCGGTCAGCTTGTTAGCCGTGAGATCAATAAGCTCTCTCAAGTCAAGGAGCGTCAGGACTTCTTGCGTAAAGGTCCTGAGAAGCTGTTTATAGTCGTATTGCTTTTGGAACAGAAATCTATCGGTAGTGTTCCTCAGAAAAATTTCCAGAGGCCTCAGCATTGTGACAATAATGAGTATCGAAGGCGCCATGGCGATCCACCGGCTCTGGATAAAGTGCTCGAAAAAGACTGACCCGATGTACGCGAACCCCGCGAAAACAGCGTAAGAAGCCACAAAAAGACCGGCAAAAACAAGGGTCTTTTTTATAATAACTTCAATGTCCATTAACTGATGGCGAACTATTGCATAAGCAACAGAAAGAACAAAGCAGCTGACGAGAATATTGCAGTAAGGCGCTATGGGCAGATTGAACCATAAAAAATAGTTTGTACTCCCCCCGATAAAGCCAATTAAAGTTCCATAAAAGACATAACTTAGTTGTTTGCGTTTTGTGCCAAAAGACCTCTTCATGGCATTCCACAAAATAACATGCGCATAGATTGTGTTTAATGCGAACTGGGTTAACATATAATGAAATAAATTACCCGGGACTGGCCAGTATGGAAAAAAAAGTTTGGGTTCAACACGTGAAACATACAAATCGCTGAAAGAAAAAACAAGAAAAATAGTTGATAACACGAAATTTACGATATGTATTTTTATGGTGTTTTTCCCGATCAGATACGTTACAAAGTATGTAAAAGTTGAGGGAATAAAAATAGCTCCAACCATGGCACAACGAATAAAAAAAAGTGCCGAATTTTTTTCCCGTGACATGAGCCATAGGGAATAATTTATAGCCCAAAAACCGACACAAAAAGCAAAACAAAAAAAACGTTTATGCAAAACACCCTTTTTGTTTTGCGATAGAACAAAAAAACCCAAAACAAAACTTGTAATTGAGTTAATTAATCCGCTATATGGGAAATAATTGTAGCTTAGAATACTCATCCTTTTCGAGCAAGGATATATTGGAGAACCCCTTGCTGCTCATACTGTACCGCTATATTTTTTGCTGAAAATCCGGCACCAATAAATAGCTGCTTGAATTCTTCCTCGTTCCTGTATATTAAATTCCACTCCCCTACCCATTCCATAAAATAGACTGAGGGATTGCTGTACTTATCCCGCACATTTGCAACCGCCAGAACCCCATTCTTTTTCAGTAACCCCTGCAGATTTCCAATCAAGCGGGCTGCCACTTTATAGCTTAAATAGTCAAACAATCCCGTCGAATATATAAAATCGTATTTTTCGGGAAACATCGAATTAATTTTTCTTGCCGCAGCTATCCTTAAAACATTGCCTTGAGAAAATACCGTGTTCTTTTTCTCTTCAAGTAACTTTTTTGAAAAATCTATTGCCCTTGTTTCGCTATCGACGCAATGTATCATTTTTATTTTATCCGCATAAGCCCCTATCCCATCAAGCAATTCTTTTATATCCCTCCCAGACCCGCTAGCCAAATTCATTATGTTTAGATCAGCATGTTGTGTAGAGATAACATAATCC
>CAZOMD010000005.1:46073-47194 GCA_964580895.1 uncultured Planctomycetia bacterium
AAAACGCTTAAAATCCTCTTTTCTATTTCGAACGGCGATAGAAATAGCTGACATTTGAAAATAGTTATCGAGTAACCGTTCGAAACCGCTCGTAGTTGGGCGATTTAGATAAATATCGTCTATAATTTTGAAATCCCCTGCATACCCATAGGGTTTTTCCAAACTCCATGGAATATACTCTCCCTTTACAAATAAATTGCGCAATTTGCGTATAAACATTTTTTTTAGTTTATCCACTTTTCCATGGTTTTTGTTAACAAGATTTTCTCTTTCAAAATCCATTATTTCGCGAAAAATTTTATTTACTTCACCATTAAACTCGCTCTGGAACAAACCCCACTTATCCGGATATTCTTGCAAAAATTCATTAATTTCCTTGGCACGTTTCTTGTAAAAAGATATGCGATTTTTCAGGGTATTCTTTACCGCATTTAAATTTTGCGCCTTTTTTTGCTTACCCACCCCCCAACTTTCCTGCGGATTCTGCGTTTTAAGTGTTTTTTCCATCATTCCTCCCAAAACAATTTTTTCAAGCTCTCTTTTCCTGTTTCCATATCCACTCATCAATCGTTTCTCTTTTGAACCGCCATTTGGACCCAACCTTAAACCCGGGAAGTTTTCCCGACTGCGCGTGTTTATAGATCGTCACGGTCTTCATCTTCAGATAGCCCGCGAGTTCCTCCACGGTCATCATTGTACTATCCATGGCTTTACCCTCCCGCGAAAAACGCGTCAAATACTGTCTATCTCTATATTACGAATTAGTTTTAAATAGTATGAATTGATCTGGATTGTCACCATTTGCACATAGTAATACAAAAAGATAAACATCAGGCTCCCCGCACGGTTACGACCTATACTTAGTAGCTATGCACTTTTATGTAAACTACGTTTATGTGGATTGTATTGATGTTATTTGATATAAATTGTCCCGCATTCGAAAGTATAATGATAGATATACATAAGTCAAGGGGATAATAGCGTTTAGCATACAGAGGGTAGCGTATAGACTGCCACACAGTGGGAGAATAAGTTGATCAGGTTGTCGGTTGGCCGGTTCTCCGGTTAACCGGTCTGCCAGTTCGCCGCCTGCCGATAGGCAGGGAGCGCGCGGTGTCTCT
>CAZOMD010000006.1:0-6276 GCA_964580895.1 uncultured Planctomycetia bacterium
CCATCTTCCTGTACTACTGGGAGCAGCATCCCATCATGATAATTAAGGGTGACGAGAAAGCCACGGACGTCGTAGAAAAGATACGGGACAAAAAAATATCGTGGCTGGTGATAACCTGGTCGCCGGAAGAAAAGGACAACTTCGGTACCCTGACAAACGACATAATAGATCGCTTAGGCGCCAAACCAGTCGTCGTCGGGTGGGCTTATGTTTGGAAAACCGACTTTTTGTGGAAAGATAAACTCTCTTAGGACCGCATCTTAAGAAAACTTTTTTACTCTATCCCCATCCGATAAACGCTCATGATCTTAGCGCCACCGACCTTAACGGAAAAAACCTCTTCCCCGAATTCATAATCCGCTGTATGCCATCTAAAATTTGTCAAAAAATAACGGGCTTCTTCCGGCGAAGAAACAAAACTGAACCTTTCCCTCACATCTTTTTCCAGGATCAACGCGGACATTTTGCCCAGGATCCCCGGCAGAAGTGACACGCACACCGGGATGTCTTTACTCTCCTCCCTGGCAGCTATATATTCAAAACCTTTTTTGAAGGATAAACCCCAATAATCCATCTCAAAATTTTCCCGCGCCCTCTCCATCCCGCCCGGGATAAGATTGAAATACACGTTCTGGTGCGGATGCTGCTCTACCATAATCCCCGCCGTAAACACAAAACTTACAAGGAGAACAAGAATCGTACCTATTTTTACGCTTCGCCGTAGAAAGGTTTTGCCATAATCATTCACGTTCTTGAAAATAAGATCCACCCCTATACACGCGTAAACCACTAAGAAAGGATACACATAGAACATATGTCTCCATCCGTCATAAAGCACCGGCCGCAGAAGGATAACCAAAACGATTGGCGCGGCAAACAGCGAAAAGAACACGATCTCCCTCCACCCGTCGCGGTAAAGCCCTGCCGGGGACCTAAAAAACCTTCGTACCACAAAAACGATCCCGGCGATAGAAAATGCTACATATGAGAGCGGGGTTGTCACCAATATCCAACTAAGCGTATAATGCCACGGGAGACTCCCGGCACTTATGTATTTCCCGAAATATAGATTAGTACCATCCCAGGGGTAGAGCTTCATATACCGGAACGCCTGGATAACTCTCCCTATTGGGTCACCCCACAATATGGGCCATATGAGAACCAAAAAACCGGCCATCACCGAAAGATACACTAGAAGGGTATAGACATTCCGCTTCCCGAGCTTTTTTCTCCCTGTAACAGCGTCTAACATAAGAAAACCCACCGTTAAAGCCGGCATTAATATCCCCACCACGCGTACCCCTACCAACGCGGCCGAGGCCAATCCGTGTAATAGCGCCCTGCGAAAAGTCCCCTCCTCAAGATAAGAGAGTAACGTATACGCGCACACGACATAAAGAACCATGAACCCCGTATCCTTTGAATTATAAAAAGAATCCGCGAATATCCGAGGGCTAAGTATCATCATTGAACAGCCCATAATGGCCAGAAGATCGCTCCTGAAATGCGTCCGCAATATGAAGAATAAAAACAATAGGCCGACCCAGTTAAAAAAAAATGTGGCGAAGTGACGCATCAGCAAAATATCACGCGGGTCAGAGAGTGCCATCCCCTTTTCAAGGAAGATAAGGACTATCTCAAACGCTGTCCCGTAATATCTGTCGCGATATGTCAACAGGCTATCATCCTTCTCGAAAACATACCGATAGGACATGAGGCCGTTATTGCGGTTCACAATATCGTCGCCGTAGGTACCATAATCATCATAGATAAATAAACCAAGCAGAAAATACGCGGCGAAAAAAAGAACTATAAAAGTTTTTTTTCTCTCCTTAAAAAAACCGGTCGTTTTTATTACATTGTCAGATAGGATATCGCTCAGCCTCCTAAAACTATTTCTCATAAAATGACACCTTTGACGCATCCCCGCTTATGGATCGTGGCATTCGCGTAGGGGGGAATATCGCTCAGCGCTAAAGGGGCAAGAAAACATCCCCTCACTCAAGTCAAAGGTTATCACCACGCGAAACGCAAGTCAACCCGCGCGCCAAGTTTTTAGCTCCCGCAAAATATAAAGGCTATTTTGCCCAACGCGTACCGACATGCAGATAAAAAAAAGGAAGGCGACTAAAAGTCGCCTTCCTCTACGAACTCTTGGATCGCCCCTTGTCTTAGGTGATCTTGTGGTTACCGCCTATACTGCAGGAAGGTACAACCCCGATGTTCCCAATCGTATACGTACCGCCGGACGGACATGTCGGCGTGCTCTGGATATAGGTCGTAACCAGGTTAGCCATACCGCACGCGTCCCCGGTCGTCTTATTGTTATCCAGCGCGTATAACGTCTTGGTCCCATCCATCTGTTTGAGGTTAGCTACGCAAGCGTTCTGCTGCGCAGTGGTCCTTGCCTGCACAAAGTTCGGTATGGCGATAGCGGCTAATAAACCTATAATTGCGACAACGATCATTATTTCGACAAGAGTAAATCCGCTTTTGCCTAGAATTTTGCGCATCTTCATATGAATCACCTCCTTTCCTGAATCAATGGCACTTAGGGTGTATTCACACACCCAATTCAAATATACCCGGTAAAACGCGTATATGCAAATATTTCGTTAGAATTATTAACAGGCAGCGTCTCGACGGCATTGTGAATTATTAGCAGGTACCCGGAATTTTTTGGTAACAGTTGTCAACCATCCGGTAAAACTTACGTCACTTCAAGTTGACGCTCCGGACCAGCAATAACACCATGTGACATATTATGACACCGCATTCAAACGTAAGCTGTCTTGGGCATTCTGACAGGGCTTCATGAGCCGCGCAAGCTCGGTCTCTTCGAAGCCATAATATTTAAGCCATAGGGACATGGTTTGGTTGCCAATTACTTAAGCCATTTGTAACATGGCGAGAAGAGTTGCGCGGCGAGTGTAGAGTAAAATTTTTCGCGGGAAAAAATTTTACGTCCCTGGAGGAATCGCAAGACAGCTTACGTTGAAACAGTCTATCTATACAACTTGTTCCGCGGACAGCTAAATCATTACGCTTATCGCTGTAGAACCCGCTAAACACGGCATTTATGAGCTTATTAGAGTCGATAATTTAAATATCGGCAGGAACATACAGATAACTATCCCCCCGATCACGATGCCAAGAAAAGCGATAATAAGCGGCTCGAGCATGCTTGTCAACCCGTCAACGGCAATGTCCACCTGTTCGTCGTAGAAATCCGCTATTTTTAGAAGCATCGTTTCCAGCTGTCCGCTCTTTTCACCTACCGATATCATCCTGGTGACGATCGGCGGAAAGATCCCGCTTTTTTTCATCGGTGTAGCGATACTTTCTCCCTCCCGCACACTTTTTCGGACATCACTGACGGCCTTCTCGACAACTACATTGCCCGCGGTCTTTCCGACGATCTCAAGGGCGTAGAGTATCGGCACTCCGCTTTTTACAAGCGTGCTCAGTGTCCTTGTAAACTTACTGACAGCTACTTTTTTGAAAAGAACGCCGAAAATCGGGAGTTTCAGCTTCAGTCTGTCTAGATTGAACTTCCCAACCTCCGTGCGGGCATACGTTTTTAAAAGCACGGAAAGTCCGACGCATGCCCCGATAATAAGAAAAAAGTACTTTTTCAGGCCGTCGCTCAGGTTTATGAGAAATTGTGTCGGTCCCGGCAAGGTCCCGCCAAAACTGGCATACATATCCTTAAAGACCGGTATAACTTTTATTATCATGAGCACAGTGATACCGATTGCCATACTTGTTACCACCATCGGGTATATCATGGCCGACTGCATCTTTTTCTGAAGAGCGCTTGTTTTCTCCAGATAGAGCGCCACTCTGTCCAAAGTACTGTCTAACATACCGCTGGACTCCCCGGCTTTGACCATATTAACGAAATATTCCGAAAAAACCCTGGTGTATTTCGACATAGCCTCCGAAAGGCTCGATCCCGTGTTCACCGAATCACGGATATCGGAGAGCGCCGCCTTAAACCCTATGTTATCTGTCTGTTCGGCCATGGTATCCAAGGAATTCACGATCGTTATCCCCGCCTCGGTCAGCGTCGCCATCTGCCTCGCGAAAATAACAAGTTCGTCCATCTTCACTTTAGCTCTAGTCGGTGCGACTCCCGACGAAAAAATAGATAATCCGGGTTTTTTGGCCTCGAGTTTCAAGATCAAAAGCCCCTTAGCTCGCAAGACATCCAAAGCAAGTTTTTTCTCCTGCGCCTCAAGTTCGCCTTTTAACGTACGCCCGTCTTTATCTTTAGCTGTATACTCGAATTTCGCCATAATACCCTGTCCCCGTTATGATGCTGGTCCCCTAGCTACCGGCGCATTCCACGCAATAGGATCATGTCGACCGGTACACCTCTTCAAGCGTCGTAACGCCCTTGATAAATTTTCTTATGGAGTTCTCTCTCAAAGTACTGACCTTCTTGGCGGCGAGATACGCTCTTATCTCGTTTTCGGAGACCTTTCGGTTTACCATATCCTTCACCTCATTATCCATAAGAAGGGTCTCCAGTGACGCGAACCGCCCCCGATAACCGGTGTTGTTGCACTTCGGGCATCCTTTTCCCTTATAGAATTTATCGACCCCCTGTATTTCTGGGTACTTTACTGACAATTCTTCTATCACCTTCCGCGGGATATCTGTTTCCTCCCGGCAAAAATCGCAGATCTTTCTGAGAAGCCTCTGAGCGCAAGCTAAAACAAGGCTCGAGGCCACAAGAAAAGGTTCTATGCCCATATTCACTAAACGGGTTATAGCGCCCACCGAGTCGTTAGTATGCAGCGTGCTAAGAACCATCTGTCCCGTGAGCGAAGCTTTTATGGCGATATCCGCCGTCTCAAAATCCCTGATCTCCCCGACCATAATAATATCGGGGCTTTGCCGGAGTATAGCCCGTAAACCGTTCGCGAAATCAAGCCCTATGTCGGATTTAGCGGCTATCTGCGTGATCCCTTCTACCTGGTATTCCACCGGATCTTCAATCGTCAGGATATTTCTTTCCGGCACGTTCATCTCATTCAGCACGGAGTAGAGCGTGGTGGATTTTCCGCTACCCGTCGGCCCCGTGACCAGTATTATCCCGAAGGGTCTGGCAAGCGCTTTCTTAAAATCTTCCAAAGGTTCCGGCAGGAATCCAAGGTTTTCCAGCCCGATAGAAAGATTACTCTTATCCAGTGCCCTTAAAACTATCTTATTGCCGTAGATCGTCGGCAAGGATGAGACCCTGAAATCGACTTCTTTATTTTCCATCCTTATCCGGAACCTCCCGTCCTGAGGGACACGTGTCTCAGTAATATCCAGGGTCGACATTATTTTTATGCGCGCGAGGATAGCGTTCTGGTTCGATTTCGGGAGATCGAACACCTTATACATCTCGCCGTCGATCCTGTACCGGATCTTCAACGTTTTCTCCTGCGGCTCAATATGGATATCGCTGGCTCTCTTTTTAAGCGCTTCAGTTATGATAAGATCGACCATCTTCACGATCGGAGCCGTAGTACTCTCTTTGGTCACTTCAGTAACATCTATCCCTTCCGCCTTACCGACGACCTCGACATCAGTCTCTGCTTCCCCCTCCTCGACGACTGTAGAGATATCCTCGTCCGCATTGGTATCAAAAAAGGAGCTCAACGCTTTCTCGACCGCGCGTTTGGAAGCGATAATCGGATGTACCTGACAACTAGTAAGGGCCTTTATATCATCTAAGGCAAATACGTCCGTGGGATCGCATATCGCCACGGTAATATCGTTCTCAATGCGGGAAATAGGCACCAACAGATGGTGCTTTAATATCTTGGCCGGCACTATGTTCATCATCTCCTTGTTAAGGTTGAACCTCGCTATATCCAAAGGCGGAAGCCCCGTCGCGTGACTCAACACCATAAGTAGCTCCATCTCCGACGCGATCGTGCCTTCCGAAAGTACGTTTATAAGGCTAGCGCCTTTCTCGTCCTTAAGTTTTTCGCCCAGTTCGCGGGATTTCTTCTCGTCCAGAAATCCTTTTTCCTTGAGCATCTTAATTATGTTGTCCTTCAGCGAAATTTCCATTTTATCCGCCGCTTTCGATAGTTGTACGTAGGACATCCTCTAGCGAAGTCATCCCCTTAATCACGTTCTTTATCCCGCCCTGCCGCATTGTTGTCATACCCTCAGAACAGGCCGCCTTTTCGACTTCAGCCGCCGAAGCCCGGGCGAAGATAAGCTCCTTGACCTTAGGTGTAAGTTGCAAACACTCCGCTATCCCGATCCTTCCAT
>CAZOMD010000006.1:6286-37619 GCA_964580895.1 uncultured Planctomycetia bacterium
CATCCGGCCGGTCTGTAAATTTGGGGGATATCCCCTTTCTCGTTGTAAAGTTTGTATTTCGCGGCGACCTCTTTAGCCGGAACATAGGGGGCCTTGCATTCCTGGCACAACTTCCTCAATAATCTCTGCGAAACTATAAGCTCGACTGACGCGGCTATAAGAAAAGTCTCTATCCCCATGTTTATCATCCTGACTACCGACTCGGCCGCCGTATTCGTATGCAGCGTACTTAGAACAAGATGACCAGTTAACGCCGCCTTTATCGCCACATCCAGTGTTTCAAAATCGCGTATTTCCCCTACCATGATAATATCCGGATCTTGCCTAAGGATCGACCTCAAAACTCCCGCGAATGTAAGGCCTATATCTTCGTTGATAGACACCTGGTTAATACCCTGTATCTCGAATTCCACCGGATCCTCGACCGTGATCAGATTTTTTCCCGGGGAATCCACATATTTCAAGATGGAGTACAATGTGGTCGTTTTTCCGCATCCGGTCGGACCGCATACCAGTATCATCCCATGCGGGAGCGTACTCGTCTCTTTAATTACCTTAAGCTCGTTTTCCTCGAACCCGAGCTTATCGACATCGGTCATGGCCTGCTCTTTATCAAGGATACGCAGAGCGACTTTTTCACCATAACTGGCCGGCACCACGGACACTCGGAAGTCCACCTTTCTGCCTTCGATCTTGATCCTGAACCTTCCGTCCTGCGGTAACCGCTGTTCCGCGATATCCAAGTCTGACATGACCTTGATACGCGAAACTATAGCCTGATGCAGCTTTTTAGGAGGGAAATATTTTTCGTGCAAGGTCCCGTCGATACGGAACCTTACCCTGGTATTGCGCTCCATCGGCTCTATAAGGATATCGCTTGCCCTCTCTTTAACGGCCTTAGAAAGAAGCATATTCGTGAGTTTTACAACAGGCGCGTCCTCGGTTATTTTAAGCAGTTCCGCCGATGACACTTCTTCCCCTGTTTCCGCGACCATCTCCATCTGCGCGCTTTTCATGTCATCAACAATGTCGTTTATTTCTTCTTTCGCGGATTTTTCATAATACTTTCTTATCGCATCCGTCATGTCGTCTTCGGATACGATGACCGGGCTTATGTCCAGATTTGTCATGACCTTAACGTCATCGAGAGCGAAGATGTTTAAAGGGTCGACCATCGCCACGGTAAGCCGCTTCCCGACGCGAGAGATCGGAAGGACTTGATACGTCACCGCTATCTTCTTCGGGATAAGAGATAGCAGTTCTTCGTCTATTTTAAAATAGGAAAGTTTGATCGGGGGAAAACCAAGCCCTTCGCTGAGAACGGTCAAAAGGGCCTCTTTGGACAGAAGGTTCATCTTGACAAGCACGTCACCCAAGTTCCCGCCCTTTTCGGCGCATATCCCCCTGGCCTTTACAAGAGCTTCATCGGTGATAAGACCTTTTTCGACTAGGAGATCACATATCTTTTTCGTAAGAGATAATGCCATAACTTGCCACCTGAGCGTTCAGGTTATTTATACATCTTGTTCAGCGCATCATGTATGGACGTCATGGTGCTGATAAAGACCTGGACCTTTTTCTTGGTCATCATCTCGATATCTTCTATCGCTTTGTCGTTCAGGGGGTTTGACATCGCGATAGTAAGAATATCTCCTATCACATCGAGCGGCACCAGACAATATTGACGGGCCACATTTTCAGGGATAACACCCGCGATTTCTTTTTTGATCTCGTAATTCTCCAGCGGCAAATATGGAAATCCATACTGTACCGTAAGCGCCTGGACTATGTCCCTTTCACTGAGATACCCCAGCTTAATGAGTATCTCCCCCAAGAGCCCTCCTTCGCGCTTCTGGAAATCCAAGGACTTCTTTAGCTGTTCCTCAGTTATGGCCCCGCCTTGGACAAGTATCTCTCCGAGTTTTTTTGATATGCGTTTTTCAGGTGACACTTTTACTCCTTAGCCTTGCGGCCTGTCGGCGCTATTCGCGCCCGCGGCACTAGATCATCTTAGCAAGTTCTTCCTCGTTCGAAGACCTGGCTAAAGCGTCCTCCTTCGATATTTTCCCAGCAAGATAAAGTTCGGACAGGGACTGGTTCATGGTCTTCATCCCATATTTCTGCGAGGTCTGGATCACCGAATATATCTGATGCTCCTTTTCGTCCCTGATCATGCTTCTCACGGCCGGTGTGGCGACAAGTATCTCCGCCGCGAGAACAAGCCCCTCGACATCCGAACGCGGGATAAGCTGCTGCGCGATTATACCCAATAGACAGAATGACAACTGCGTCCGCACCTGTCTCTGCTGATGAGCGGGAAAAACATCCACAATACGGTTTATGGTCTGTATACTGTCGGACGTATGCAGTGTCCCCAAAACAAGATGTCCCGTATCGGCGATTATAAGCGCCTGCTGAATCGTGTCGAGATCACGTAACTCACCGATGAGGATAACATCTGGGTCTTGCCTGAGCACGAACTTCAAGGCATTGCTGAAAGAGAACGTATCCTCGTGCAGCTGCCTTTGCTCTACCAGCGCTTTTTTGTTGGTGTGGATAAACTCTATCGGATCCTCTACCGTCACGATGTGGCAGTTGTCCTGCCTGTTAATAATATCAAGTATGGTCGCGAGGGTCGTGGACTTTCCGCTACCTGTCGCGCCGGTAACAAGCACCAGCCCTTTTTGAGCCGCGCAGAACCTCATAACAACCTCTTCCGGCAACCCGCATTTACTTAGCGGCCAGACCTCCATCGGGATAAGCCGTATCGCGCATCCTACCCTGCCTCTCTGTAAAAACGCGTTTGCCCTATATCTTCCAATGCCCTCAATCTCGAAAGAAAAGTCCAACTCTTTAAAATCCTCAAACCGTTTGATCTGCTCGCCGGAAAGCATGCTGTAGACCATTTCTTTAGCCTGCACTTCCGACAACCCATCATTACTAATGGCCATTAACTCACCGTTTATCCTGTAATGTAACGGGGCGAGCGCGCTTATGTGCAGATCAGACGCGTTCTTTTGGGGCATCTCGATCAACACTTTTTTTAGATAGTCCTTCATGTTGTTCTCTCCTTAGATTCACACGCATCGGGCATTAAGACCGGCTTACTCCCCAAGCACTCTGTTCTTACCATTCTGTTTGGCTTTACCCATAAAAGATCTCGCCTTTTCGACTATCTCTTTGGCGCTGGATCCGTCGATAGGATTTTCACCTACACCGATACTAACGGTTACCTTATCAGCCGACTGATTGGAAGGCCTCAGGTCTTCTATTTTCTTCCGGATTTTTTCCGCGATGTCAATCGCCTCGCGCTTATTCATTTCGGGGAGAAGCATGGCGAACTCGTCGTCCTGCCGCCCTACCTTGCCAACAAGAGGAGATTCACCCGAAAGGACCATCCCCACAAGTTTAAGCAGATGTTTTGACTTAACCTCGCCGAACCTTTCGCTATAACGCTTGTAGTCGTCCACATCTATCAGCAGAAATGAACACGGCCTCTGGTAGTATAACGCCCGGTTTATCTCGTCCTCCAACCTGTCTCGCACATACGCGAAGGTATAAAGCCCGGTGAGGCTGTCTATTATCTCCAATTTTTTCACTCTCTCCACTATCTGGAGGTTCTGCAGCGCAAGTCCGAGTTCTTTCTCGTACGCCCTAAGCACTTCCATATCTTCCGCGTCAAAACCCTTGCCTCCCGCCGGGTTGCCGAACACTATAAACCCCTCGATCCTCATCCTTATCCTTAAAGGGAAAAAGATGATATTCATCGGCGCGATCTTCTCCGCGAGGTCCATAGTCCAATTGTCCGCGCCCTCCCCCTGGATAACCTGCAGATAATCCGTTTCGGCAAGCCTACGCTCGACCGACAACATCGCGCTTTGAAGTATGTCAGTTTTCCCCGTGCCCCTCGCGTCAGCAGCGGCGACAAGACTATATTCCTCCGACTTTTCCTTAACATATATCGCGCAAAAACCGCTCGTCGGCTCCTGAGCCAGACTTTGCGCCGCGAAAACCGCTATCTCATGGAACGGTGATTCCACACCGATCATATCTCCCAATCTCATAAGATTGGTTATCGTATAAACTTTGCGGTGTATCCTTATGTTGAGCGCCGCCGTCTCTTCGCTGTACTCCTGCAACTTGCCCAGATACCCTCTTAACTTGTCTGTAATGGAATTCACGGATTTCGCGATATCCCCGAGTTCATCATCGCTTTCGAAAGAAACAAACCCGTCCAATTTCCCGTTGGCGATAGCCTTCGCCTCGTTTGCCATATCAATAACGGGAATTATCATCTTCTTAGCCAGGATAAAACCTATGCCCGAAAGCCATAGAACAAAAAAGGCTATAACCATAGCCCTTACCATATCGGAAAAAGAGTTCGGGAAAATAAAGTTAGATATTAGATAAACCAATGTTAAGATCGGGATTATCGCCATAAGAGAAACCGCCACAAAAAGCTTAAATTTTATGCTGCGTTTCTCAAGCGGGACATAACCTAAACCTTCACCCATAACGCCTCCATTCGGGACAAGCGATACTATAGTCAGTTTGAATGTGCTGTATATAAGGTAAATATAGATTACATGATAGGCATACAAAAGTCAAAAAGACACGTCAATAATCACGCGGCGAGGCATATCCGGCATACCCGCTCTTCAAAAGTTCTTCTTTGAGCGTTTCCGGATCGACCCCAGTACTGACATGCTGCCACGGCAAATTCCCTTCCAGAGGGAAAAACTTTGTCGCGCAGGCTTCAAGCTCAAAACCGCATTCTCTGAAGGACTCTTCCCAAAGTCGGTAACTAAAAAATTCCTCCCAGCTATCCATCTTCGCTCCCTTTTCCCATGCTCGACGGATAACTTCACCCATGCGACGGTCTCCCCGAGTCATCGCCCCCTCGAGCAAGGCCCTTCTCGGCTCATTGAATTCGATAGTCAGGCTGCGGGATGATCCCGCCTCTATAAGAAGCTTTATTTTAATCAGTTCTTGGAGATTCTTCATGGGAAGCCATTGAAAAGGAGTATGTGGTTTCGGAACGAACGGATTCACGCTGACCCTGATTTCCGCGGCCTGCCTGGCCCTTCCCCTCAGCAGGGAGATCTCCCTCGCGGTTTCCGATATTCTCGAGACCTCCTCCTCGCCCTCGGCGGGGAATCCGGCCATATAATATAATTTCAGCTTCTTCCATCCATGACGAAACGCTATCTCCGCCGATTTACACAAAACGCCCATATCGACTTCCTTGCCGATCTCGGTCCGGGTCCTGTCACTGGCTGATTCCGGAGCAAAAGTAAGTCCCGTCTTTTTTATCCCGGAAATCATCTCCGGCAAATTATAGAACGCCTCGTCTCTCCGCAGGGACGGTATCGACACTCCCACGCCTAAACCCCCGAGATCTTCCCCAAGCCCCTTTACCAGTTCTTCCAGAAACGGATAGTTTACGCTCGAAAGCGAAAGAAGCGCTATCATATCAAAACCCGTATTGCGATATGTCTCAACGCATAAGCGTCTCACCTCTTTGGGCTTTCTTATCCGTACAGGCCGGTTTATAATACTTGCCTGACAAAATCGGCATCTGTTGGGGCACCCCCTCATCACCTCAACGGCTATCCGGTCGTGGATCACTTTTATAAGAGGAACTATCTGTTTGACCGGATAGAAAGCCTTTTCAAGGTTTTCTACGGAAAGTTTTTCCACTTTAGCGGGAATTCCGTCTTCTACTGGTCTAAGCTCAAAAAAATCCCCGTTTCTAGCGTATTTCGCTTCATAAAATGACGGGACATATACCCCCTTGACCCCGGCAATAGCTCTCTAGATCTCGTTTCTTTTCCGGGTCTTCTTTCTTATCTCCATGAACCTGTCGATAAATCCGAAGATCGAGTCTTCTCCGTCCCCTATCAGAAAGACATCAACGAACATACTCATCGGCTCGGGATTAAAACAATTAGCGCCGCCCGCGATAACAAGGGGTTCTTCATCCCCTCTTTCGGCCGACAGAAGTGTTACCCCGCCAAGATCCAGCATGTTAAGGACATTAGTGTAAGTGAGTTCATATGAGAGGGAAAAACCTATTATGTCGAACTTGTTAAGCGCGGTCTTTGACTCAAGGCTGAAAAGTTTTTCTCCGCTTCTTTTAAGTTCCTCCTCCATATCAGCCCAGGGGGCGAACACCCGTTCGCACACGACATCATCCCTCTCGTTCAAAAGGTGATAAAGTATCTTAATCCCCAGATAGCTCATGCCCACCTCGTAAAGATCGGGATACGCGAGAACTATTGAAACCTTACCGGACCCGAACCGCTTATGGACAGAATTAGTTTCTTCTCCGATATACCGCCCGGGTTTTTGTACCTTGTCCAGTATTTGTTTTAAGTTGTCCATAATCCCGTTTACGTTGAGTTCGCTGGTTCTATAGTTTAATGGTTAAAAATTAATGTCAAAAAGTCTAAAAGTCACAAGTCCAAAAGTCTAAAACCCCTTTTCAGCCTAAGGCTGACCAGCCGCTTACTGGGACTTTCTGACCTATGAACCTCCACCGCCTTACAGCGGTGGTATCATTCTTTTCGGGCCCCGCCCGAGCCACTTTGCGGCACCCTGCTCTCACCCCCACCCTCACAGGTGGGGAACTCCCGCGTGATTAGACCTTTAGACTTTTCGACTTTTTGACTATTCCTTCGTCCCACGCCCTACGGTCTCCCGACTCCCAGCCGACGGCCCCCTAAAAGGCCTTTCCGCGCGCTTACCGATTCGCCCGTCGTCCGACGCTCAAAAGGAACCCCACGCCTATCAACGTGGTAAAAAGACTTGATCCGCCATACGTTATAAGAGGGAGAGGAAGCCCGACTACCGGCATAAGTCCGATTGTCATGGATATGTTCACAAAGACTTGAAAAGCCATAAGAGTTATTACCCCGGTAGCGATGGCCTTCCCGTAGATATCATCTACATCCTGCATTATCCTTATCCCCCGGGTAATAACCACCGAAAAAAGCCCCAGTAGAGCTACAGCTCCGATGAACCCCCACTCCTCGCCTATCACGGAAAAAATAAAATCAGTATGTCTTTCCGGCAAGAACCTTAGATAGCTCTGTGTCCCATTCAGCCATCCTTTTCCGGCAAGCCCCCCGGACCCAATCGCTATCTTTGACTTGGCGATAGTATATCCCGCCCCCAAAGGATCTATATTAGGATTAAGAAAAACTAACAATCTGCTTTTCTGATAGTCTTTAAGCATCATCCACAAAAACGGCATGGAAAACAACCCCGCGCTTATCGTCGCCACCAGATACTTTATCCTCCCGCCGCAAATGAACAGTATAGAGAAAAGTATCGGGATAAGGACCAGTGACGTTCCAAGATCGGGCTGTAAAAATATAAGTAACGCGGCAGGGGATATTAGAAGAAAAGACTGTATAAATATTTTCAAAGAAGCGATCTCATCTTTTCTTGACCCGAGAAAAGAACTTAGGGAAAGGACGACCGTTATCTTGACTATCTCCGAAGGCTGTATCGAGATTATCCCGACATCTATCCATCTTTTAGCCCCGAGTCTTTCCCCGCCGAAGATAAGGATCAAGACCAGCCCGATTATATTCAGGGCATACGCGGGATACGCGAAGTCAAGCAGTTTGCGATAGTCGCTATTAGCAATAACAAAAAGGGTAATCACTCCAAAGATCACCCATATGCTCTGTTTGTAAACCAAAGGGCTTATCCCCTTACTGCTATCGCCGACCCACGTTGCCGAAAAAAGAAACATAATCCCCAATAAGGCGATCAATATGGTGGAAAAAGCTAAAACCCCGTCGATCCGCCCGCTCATCATAGATCTTCGCATTATTTACCTAACCCTTTTTATCCGTGTCAGCGGAAAAATAATATTCCTCATTTTGTTATGAAATAGCTTCTAAAGTATTCCCAGTCTTTGCGCTTCTCTAAATACCTTTCCGGCTGTTTCGGCGGCGTAATACCCCCCTTTACCTCCATATTCATCGAACACAACAACTGTAAGTTTCGCGTCCTCAAACGGCGCGAATCCCGCGAACCATCCGTGATTTTTCCCGCGCGAGGTCTGGGCCGTTCCTGTCTTCCCGGCAACGACAACAAGATCGTTCTTTGCCTTTATCCCTGTCCCCATAACGTCATTAACTACTTTTCTAAGCCCCTCCCTCACGATCCTTATGGTGTTGGGGCTAAACTTCAGGTCAGTTTTTACGGGAGTATTAGCGGTGACACCCGCTATCTTTTCAACGATGTACGGACGCACGGAATAACCCCCGTTGGCGAAAACCGACATCATACAGGCTATCTGTAAAGGCGAGACCATTGTAGATCCCTGTCCGATCGAATAATTTATAGTATCGCCTTTATACCATTTGGCGCCGAAACGCTTCTTTTTCCACTCTGGAGTGGGAAGAACTCCCGGGTTCTCTCCGGGAAGATCAATACCGGTAACCCTTCCCAAATAGAACCTTCGGGCTATTTCTGTCATGGTCTCTATTTCTGTTTTCCTGCCCGTATTGTAGAAAAACACGTTGCATGAGTTTTTTATTGCCTCTTTCACTGTCTGAAAATCATGGCCGTCTGGCTTCCAGCATTTAAAGTCCTTTTTCCCCATCATAAAGTGGCCCAAACATCTAAAAGTGGTTTCCTCAGTTATGTTACCGCTCTCTAAAGCCGCGGTAGCCACTACAGCTTTATAAATCGACCCCGGGGGATACGCTCCGGCGATAGCCCTGTTAATGAGCGGATACCGTTTGTCTTTAAGCATCTCTCCCACTGTAGATGCCTTTTCATCGTCCAAAAAGACCCCGGGATCAAAAGTCGGCGCGCTAGACATCGCGTATATAGCACCGGTCGAAGGGTCCATCGCCACTATGCTACCCGCTTTGTCCTTCAAAAGATCATCACAGAATTTCTGAAGGTTAAGATCTATTGTAAGGTGTAAACTGCACCCGGAAACAGGCTCCCTATAACCTATAGTCGTCACCTCGCGCCCGCGGTGATCCACCTCTATCTGTTTGCCGCCGTGTTTACCGCGCAGATATGTATCGTAATATTTTTCGACACCGTCTCGTCCGACCATGTCATTTATCCGGTACCCGTAATGTTTAAGGCGGTCAAACTCGGTCCGGTTTATATACCCCAGATACCCCAGAACACCGCTTGCTACCGGACCGTGTAGATATTCCCGCTTAGCGTAAGCTTCAAGATAAAAACTTGGGTAGTTTACGCTGACTTCTTCGAGCTGTATAGCCTTTTCTAGATCAATGTCCTCCGCGATAAGCGAAAGCATGTAAGAGTTTTTTTGAGCCTTTTTCAGTTTTTCGCTTATCACGCTCGGCGGCACTCCGAGAATATCGGAAACCGTTCGCGTAACGGAATTTATCTCCTTTAATCGGCTATAAATGACCGAGAGCCTGAAAGACAGGACATTGTTGACAAGCGGCCTGTTCTCCCGGTCATAGATATTTCCTCTCGGGGCCATTAGCGGGATTACCTTCAGTCTGTTCTCTTCGGACATTACCTTATATTTCTCGTACATATAGATCTGGGTATATCCCAAACCGCCGATAAGTATGGAAAGATAGACAAACATAATAAAAGAGAATACTTTTATCCTGCCGTCTATTATAGCGATCATCGGTCAATCCACCTCTACCCCACCGGAGTTTATTTCCCCCGAGTCCGCGTCCATGCCATGGAGCGTATCTGACATCTTATAACCTATCCCTACCCGGATCAATCAATCAGTTTCACGTCTTTTCCCAAAAAATAAAAAAGGAACGGCGCGGTTATCAGCGTCGTCATTATGACCGGGAAACTCTCTTTCATCGCGGCAAACACACTGATATCGTTCCCGCTCGTCGCGTTCAAATAAAGGATCTGTGCCGATATAACCAGCCCCAGTATCACCATAACGGCGAATACCTGCGCAAGGGGGTTCCGCCGGTAGAACGCCCTAGAAAGTATAAAAGACAATAAACCCGCCGCGGAAAAAAGAACAACATCAAAGACAAAATTGTATGAGGAAAAAACGCTTCTTAAACTTCCCGCGATAAATCCCACAACCATGCCTTCGAAAACCCCATAGAAGATCCCCGAAAAAACGACCACTAAGAGGATAAGATCGGGCCCCCAGCTCACCTTCCGCATCAGGACCACCTGTACTATCGCGGAAAAGACCAAATATATATATATGGATACTCGTTGTCTCATTTTTTTACTGGGTCCCGCGACATAATAGCTCCGGCACAAAAAGCAAAAACCATTTTACCCTCTCAAAACACGCGCTACCCGAACGGACCATCAACACGGGATCCCAAAAAACATGTATTTTCATTACTGAATTCTAGAGATCCGTTCTCACGGATAAGAATAGCTATACCGAATGTCATCTACTTGATACAGAGGACCTCTTCCTGCTCATTGGGATTCGCGGAAAGATTTATCACCGCTTGTTTATATAGACCGGTCTTGCTCTTCTCTGCGAAAACGATCGTCCCGATCACAATCCCTTTGGGGAAAATACGACTCATATTCGATGTGATCACCAGTTCCCCTGCTTCTATCTCCGCGTCGATCGGGAGATACAATATCCTGGCCACACCTTTACCTCCCCCGACCACAACTCCGCTAAAACGACTTTTCCGGAGCATCCCGCCGCATTTAAAACTAGGGTGAGACAAGAGCATTACCAAGCTCGTATCCGGCTTCACTTCAAAGACCCTGCCCAAAAGTCCCTGCGCCGAACATACCGCCGAGCTCTTTTCGACGCCGTCATCTGAACCCTTGTCGATCATAAAAACACCCAACCAGTCATTGGGATCCCTGGCGATGATCTCCGCCGATACCGTTTCGAGCTTATATTTGTCTTTAAGCCTTAAAAGTGCTCTTAATCTGCGGTTTTCCGTGATAAGGTCTTTGTACCGATCAGCCTCTATTATTCTCTCCGCAAGCTTCCTGCGCAGGATCTTATTCTCGTTCAGAGGGCTATACCTCCGGCCGAGACCTTCCGTTATGCCGTTAAAAAATTTGGCCGGCACGGAAAATACTCTGGTAGTGACAGTCTTTAACCCGGATATCACATAGGGGAGAAGAAGCAGTACGAACAGTAGCGAAGGGACTACTAACGGGATCCAGTATCTCTTTTTAAAGATGAATTTAGGCACATTGAAAAGTTGAACTTATTTTTGCAGTTTTGGACCGACCGCTATTTTTTTAAGATATTTCAGCTCATTCAGGACCTTGCCGGTCCCCAAAGCAACGGCAGTAAGAGGATCATCGGCAAGATGCACCGGTAGTCCCGTCTCTTCGGAAATAAGCCTGTCAAGCCCCCGAAGCAACGACCCGCCACCAGCCATGATAAGCCCTTTTTCGATCAGGTCAGCCGACAATTCCGGAGGTGTCCTTTCAAGCGTTATCCGAACGGCTTCTACTATCTGCGCGATAGGTTCCGATAAAGCTTCCCTTATTTCTTCGCTTGTTATGGTCACCATTTTAGGCAATCCTGCCACAAGATCTCTTCCTCTTACATCCATTGTCATTTCTTCGTCCATCGGAAAACCGGACCCGATCCGCATCTTTATCTCCTCAGCGGTCCTCTCTCCGATCATTAAATTGTATGTCCTCTTCAGGTAATTTATGATAGCGTCATCCATCTCATCTCCGCCGATACGTATGGATTTCGCGAAGACGATCCCGGCCAAAGATATCACAGCCATCTCCGTCGTTCCGCCGCCTATGTCGATTATCATATTGCCGGAAGGTTCCTGTATCGGCAACCCCACGCCTATGGCAGCCGCGATAGGCTCTTCTATCATGAAAACCTCTCTGGCGCCGGCATGAAGAGCCGAATCTTTTACGGCACGCCGTTCAACTTCTGTTATCCCCGAAGGGACCGCGATAACTATCCGCGGCCGTACAAGATGACGTGAATGGTGTACTTTTTTTATAAAAAACCTAAGCATGCTCTCGGTAATATCGAAATCTGCTATGACACCGTCGCGCATGGGCCGTATCGCCACGATATTCCCCGGGGTCCTGCCAAGCATCCTCTTTGCTTCTTCACCGACGGCAAGCACATTGGTGGTCCCGGCCTCGATGGCGACAACTGAAGGTTCGCAAAGAACTATACCTTCATTTTTCAGGTAAACCAGGGTAGACGCAGTCCCCAGATCTATACCCATATCGCTCGAAAACATGCCCAACACTTTATCGAGGTTACTGTTAATAAACTGCTTTATCGCGGGATAGAAGTTCATATTTTTACCCCTCTTTTAGGTTATATGACTATGAATATTAACAAATGCGCTGTCCTTTGTCAAACATTTTCGCATCACGTTAAGATTGTGAGTAAAGTTATAATGTAATGTATTTACTCGGCTTAAACAACTATCCTGATCTTCGGCGCCGAAGCCGTCTCTAACGCAACAATATCTCAAGGTCTCCCATAAAATCAGGATATGACGTATCTACACAACTTACATCCCGGATAACACTTTCACCATCACCGATAAGAGACGCGATCGCCATGCTCATCGCTATTCTGTGATCACCGAAACTATCGAATTCCGCGGAGCAAATATGTTTATTCCCGCCCGGGATAGATAGAGAGTCCGCCGTCACCTTGATCTCTATCCCCATCTTCCGCAGATTCAACTCAAGACTTCTTACCCTATCCGATTCTTTAACCCTCAACTCCTTTATTCCTTTTATAACCGTTTCCCCCTCTGCGGTAAGCGCGGCGACCGCAAGTATAGGTATTTCGTCTATCATCAGAGGGACTTCCTTCTCTCTGACCACGGTCCCCCTTAATGACGAACTTGTTATTTCCAGATCCGCTTCCGGTTCCAACCCTCCGCGTTTGTCCAGAATCTTTATCCCAGCGCCCATCCTGGAAAGAATGTTCAAAAGACCTATCCGCGTGGGATTGATCCCGACTTTTTTAACTGTTATCTTCGACCCTTCGGCTAAAAGAGCTCCAACTATAAAAAACGCCGCGCTGGAAATATCCCCGGGAATCGATATCTCTTTGGGAACCAGCTCTTTCCCGCCGTTTATCTCGGTTCTAAGACCTTTCCGTCTTATATCGGCTGAAAAATATTCCAACATCCTTTCCGTGTGGTCTCTGGATTGATATGGCTCCTTAACGCTTGTTTTCCCTTTGGCAAAAAGCCCTGCCGCTAAAATACATGATTTGACTTGCGCACTTGCTACCGGAAGACGATACGCAATAGATTTTAGCGCCGTTCCCACCCCTTCGACCGCTAAGGGGGCACGCCCATTCCCTTCGTCCGATCTGATCTTGCCGCCCATCAACCCAAGCGGCTCGATTATGCGCCCCATAGGGCGCTTAGAAAGAGATTCATCCCCCGTAAGGACAGTCTTAAAATCCTGCCCCACAAGTATGCCCGAAATGATCCGCATACTCGTACCTGAATTCCCCATATATAAGGGACTGCGCGGATCTTTAAGCCCCCTTAACCCTTTACCCTTCACAATAAGAGATTTATTCTCTCTTTCGACATCTATGTCCATGGCTTCGAAGGCATTAAGCGTCCTTAAACAGTCTTCCCCTAAAAGAAAATTATATATACGGCATTCCCCTTGTGAGATAGCCCCGAACATCACGGCTCTATGAGAAATACTTTTGTCCGGAGGGACATCTATCGTTCCTTTTAGACCCTTCCGGGCTTTTGTTATCTTCCAATCCATAAAACCTCAATCCTTAAATTTGCTTAGTATAGTAAAAATCATTAATAGAGTTTAGTCAAGACCTTTATTTTCTTTACCTTGTGAAAAGATTGATCTTCGGCGGGTGGCGCGAGTGTATCCGAGCACCGCACAAGCAACGCGCGGAGGCGCCGAGGATACCGAGCGACAGGACCCGCCTATAGAAACATCATACTCGCGATATCTCACGGCCAAGTAAAAAGTTTTTTTCCAAGGGACTCATTTTATAGACCCTCTTTCCAGGACATTTTTCATATCTTCAGGTAAAGGCGACCTGAATTCGATATATTTTCCGGTAACAGGATGAGTGAACCCTAGCATTTCCGCGTGCAACGCGTGCCTCGCCATCCCTTGGGGACATCCATATTTTACGTCGCCGAGAAGAGGATGACCCAGGTGTTTCATATGTACGCGTATCTGATGCGTTCTCCCGGTCTCGGGTTCGACCGCTACAAACGTGAAATCTACATATCGTTTTATCACATGGTATATCGTTCTTGCCGACCGTCCGGAAGAAAACTCTATCTCCATCTTTTTTCTATCGATAAAGTCCCTCGCGATCGGAGCGTCAACGACCCCGTTATCCATTTCCACTATACCTCTTACTATGGCCAAATACCGTTTTTTTACGGCCCTTTTTTGGAATTGCTTCCCTAAAGAACGATGAGCCCGGTCATTCTTTGCCACGACGATAAGACCCGAGGTGTCTTTATCAAGCCGGTGTACAATCCCCGGCCGTAATGGATCCCCCGTATCGGCAAGATGGTTACCCCGCCCGATAAGAGCGTTGACCAATGTCCCGGTTTTATTCCCGGCCCCGGGATGGACTACCATACCCGCTTGCTTATCGATCACAATTATATCCTCATCTTCATAGACCACGCAGACAGGGATATTTTGCGGCTCGGCAAAAACCTCTTCTTGGGGAGGTATTGTTATCCGGATCTCGTCACCGCCCTTAATGCTATAGTGAGGTTTGACACCGGAGCCATTGACCAGCACCAGGCCTTTCTCTATCAAGTGTTTTACATACGTACGAGAATACTCGTCTCCCAGAGACAGGGCGACAAACGTGTCGATCCGTGCCCCGGCGTCCTCATGGATAACCTTGACCGTTTTTTCTTTCATAAATATATATTTTCTTTCATTCTAGATCCGAGTTCAAAGAACATCTGAAGCCCTGGATCTAACTTTAAGAGCGAAAAATAATAGCGCCGAGACCACGAATATCGCTATGCTTATTACTTGAGAAAGCATCATCCCCCATAAGACCACGGGATTATCATCCCTTAAGAAATCCATAAAGAACCTGCCTGCCGAAGATAAGATAAGGTAAAGAACAAAAATTTTTCCGGGGAAATGACGTTTTTTCCCGATAAAAATCAGCCCGGTAAAAAGGAGCAAAAGAAAAGCGCTGGAATAGATCTGAACGGGCAGGCGCGGGACATCCTCGCCTGGGAAGAAGATCCCCCCTCCGGGGGAAATTTTCCCGTAACAACATCCGTTAAAAAAACATCCTATCCTTCCGACCGCCTGCCCAAGCGCCAAATATGGAGCCGCGATATCTCCTGCCGGCAAGAACTGGATCTTCTTGATCTTAAGGAATACGGCGCCGGCAATTATCGCGGCCAAAAGCGCGCCTTGGAAAGCGAGGCCTCCTTCCGAAAGATTCATGATATGTAACGGGTTCCGAAAAAAATATTGCCAGTTTATCAGGACGAAGAGCATCCTTCCGCCAATAAGTCCGGCCACGAAAACCGTTAACATGCATCCGGCGATACTTTCCGGGTCTAACCCGGCCTTTTTGGAATCACGGACAGTAAAAAAATATGCCAGGATAAAACCTAAAGCCACAAAAAGACCATACGTATAAACGGTCATTGGCCCTATCCTAAAAAAAACCCGATCCATCTCTCCTCCGGATACATGTCAATCCACATATACCCCGGCTTAAAAGCCGGGGCATGTTCACGATTGATCCCGAGCGGCGCCTTCTTCCCCGGTCTCGAGACCGGGGCTAAGCGCCGCGAGGGGTCAAGCGCGTTATTGCTCTGATAAAAGACCAAATTACAGAAAGACCTCTAAGAAGTTCCCGGGGAGTTCCCTGAACTCCCGCGATCTTCAGAAACGGGAACTTGCCTTCCTCTCTCCGAAAAAAATAATGCCGCCCCTAAGACCAACGCCCCTACGGTTATGCAGCTATCGGCTAAATTGAATACCGGCCAAACCCGGAGATCTATAAAATCGACGACATAGCCGAACCGTAGCCTGTCGATAAGGTTCCCGATCGTCCCGCCCAGCAGCATACTTAGGCCTACTATTTCTATCCGGAAAAAAGGAGAAACCCTGAGAATGATAAGGCAGCTTATTGCCGCGACCGCAATAACCGATATCACCGTGAATATTTGAGGATAACCGCGAAGCATGCCGAACGCCGCGCCGGTATTGAATGTAAGGGTAAGATGAAAAATACCGTTTATTACCGGTATGGTCGGAACGTTTTGTAAATATTCCCGGGCATATAGTTTTGATATCTGGTCCAGTAGACAAATAAATAAAACTATACCAAAACTTCCAGCTATTTGCCCGTGGGTTTTTTCTCTTGTTTTTCCTGACATTTAATACAAAGTTCCGCCTGCGGCATCGCTTTCAGCCGCTTTCTGGAGATGGCATCACCGCATGCGTCACAGACGCCATACGTGCCCTCTTCGATACGTTTTAGCGCGGATTCAATCTCATAAAGCCTTTTGCGTTCGCCTTCGGCTAAACCCAAACTAAATTCCCTGTCGTAAAGATCAGTCGCCATATCGGCCATATGTATGGAATACCCCGAAAGATCCCCTGACGCGTCTTTCAGGGACTTCGAACCATCACCCTTCATCTTCATAAGTTCTTCGAGCATCCTAGCTTTATCCCTAAGCAATTCTTTCTTGATGGCTTCTATCTCCTGCTTGGTAAAAAACTCGCTTTTTTCATTTTTGTTTTTACTGTTGCTATTGCCCATTACGGCTCCTTTCCGATGTTATACTATAACACCGCTCGCACAATTCAGGGAAATCTTTATTTGAACCAACGGTCTTGCTAAAATTCCAGCATCTTAGACATTTCTCGCCATCCGCCTTCCTGACGAGCACCTTAAGAGAAAGTCCCGTGAGATCTTCCATCCCATCTTTCATACTGTCGACGATGTACGCCTGAGAGACTTTGAAAAGATCCTGGAAAAGAACGATGTTCTTTTCCAATCTGCCCCTACGCTCCTTATCCTCGGGATAGAACTCCAACGCCGCTTCAAGGGAACTACCGATTATACCTTTTTCCCGTTTATTTTCAAGAAATTTCATGACCCTGTCCCTGATCGCGAGTATTTCCTTCCATCTTAAATCCAGATCCTCATCCCTCCATGGCGCGAGTTCCGTCGCGATATCCGGCCAATCCGAAAGATGGATACTCTCTTCCTTGCCTTCGAAAGAGATCGATCCCCATGCCTCCTCGGAAGTGAAGGAGAGTATCGGCGCCAGAAGGCGCGTAAGCGTATTAAACAGCTTAAAAACAACCGTCTGCGCAGATCTCCTCCTACGGGAGTCAGCCGCGCTGACGTAAAGCACGTCTTTTATTACATCCAGGTAGAACGCGCTTACTTCATACACGCAGAAATTATATATCTCGCGGTATACCTTGTAAAATTCCCAGTGATCGTAATCGGCCGTAAGATCTTTGGTCAGCGAATACAATCTGGAAAGCATCCACCTGTCCGTCTCAGACAGATTTTCCAGAGATACCGCGTTTTTAGGATACTCAAAATCATATAGATTGCTCAAAAGAAAACGGAACGTATTCCTTATCTTCCTGTATCCATCAGCAAGCCGCTCGAGAATTTCCGGGGAAAGTTTTATATCCCCCTCATAATCGCTGGAAGCCACCCAGAGGCGTAATACATCGGCGCCGTATTTCCTCATTATATCTTCGGGACTTATAACGTTGCCGACGGATTTTGACATCTTTTTCCCCTCCCCGTCGACAACAAAACCGTGTGTGAGGACCTTGAGATACGGAGCCCTGCCACGCATCGCCATAGAAGTTATTATAGCGGCTTGGAACCATCCCCTGTGCTGATCCGACCCTTCCAGGTAGAGATCGCACGGCGAGCCCAATTCCTCCCGGGCATCAAGCACAGCCCGGTGGCTTACTCCAGAATCAAACCAAACATCCAGGATGTCGTCCTCTTTCTTAAACTCCGCTTTTCCGCAGTGCCTGCAGGTCATACCGGCATCGATAAAGGACTCAATGCCCTTTTCGAACCATACATCCGCGCCGTATTCCCTTGTAAGAACAGCGACCTTACGGATCAATGAATGCTCGGTAAAGGTCTGGCCGCATGATACGCATCGAAAGGCCGGGATGGGCACGCCCCAATAACGCTGCCTTGAAAGGCACCAGTCCGGCCTCGTCTCGACCATCGCCATTATGCGCTCCATACCCGCTTTCGGGATCCATTCGACATTTTTTATACCGTTTATTATTTTTTCACGTAACCCAAGGTGTCCCACGTTCAAAAACCATTGTTCGGTAGCCCGGAATATTATGGGTTTCTTGCACCGCCAGCAATGCGGATATGAATGTTTCATTTCTTCGGATCTTACCAGAACTCCCAATGAACGCATCTTCTCTATTATCACTTTATTCGCGTCATATACGTTTAGTCCGGCAAATTCTCCCGCGTCGCCGCTAAACTTGCCGTTTGCCAATACCGGCATGATCACGGGAAGCGAGTATTTCTGCCCGGTTATATAATCTTCCTGCCCATGCCCTGGAGCGATATGCACGCATCCGGTCCCTTCGTCCATGGTCACATAATCAGCAAGGACTATAACCGAATCTCTTTCAAGAAAAGGATGTCTCGCCTTCTTTATCTTCTCGGCCAACTCCGAGCCCTTTATCTCCCCCGATAACGTATAGTCCGATACTCCCGCTTTCTTCATCACTCCCTGTACCAGCTGAGACGCCGCTATCCATGTCTCCTTACCGGCCGAAACGAACGCGTACCGTTCTGCCGGATGCACCGCGACCGCGACATTCGCTAACAGCGTCCAAGGGGTGGTCGTCCAAATAATAAAATATGTATCCCCGGACTTTATATCCGCCTTGAATTTCACAAAAACCGATGGTGAGACTTTATCCTCATATTCCACTTCAGCCTCAGCCAAGGCCGTTTCGCACTCCGAGCACCAATTTACGGGTTTCAAGCCTTTATAGACATATCCTTTTTCGCATAAGTCCGCCAGAGAATGGAGTATACCGGCCTCATAATCTTTTGTGAGCGTCAAATACGGGTTTTTCCAGTCCCCGAACACCCCGAGCCGTTTGAACTCGTCCGACTGTATGCCCACGTATTTCATGGCGTAGTCATGGGCCTTTTTTCTGAACTTCACCTGATCTATATCGTGCTTTGTTATTTTTAGTTCCTTAAAGAGCTGATGCTCCACAGGAAGCCCATGACAATCCCAGCCCGGTACATACGGGGAGAAGTAGCCTTTCATTGTAAAATATTTAACACATATGTCCTTCAGTATCTTATTAAGGACATGCCCCATGTGTATGTGCCCATTCGCGTAAGGCGGACCGTCATGCAGAATGAACTTCCTGTCAGAGCCCTTACGTTTTCTTACTATTGTGCCGTAAATGTCGGACTCCTCCCACTTTTTCAGCATTTCAGGCTCTCTCTTGGGAAGTTCCGCCTTCATGGAAAAAGAGGTACGCGGCAGGTTCAACGTATCTTTATAATTTTTCTTTCCGTCTTTTACCGTCATGGCTATATAAACTCGGCTATTATAGGTTCCAATTTTTTCAACGTTTCTTTAGGCACATTCGCCTTACTCGTGACAATAGCGTGTTTCAAGGCGTTGCGACAATCACATGAACTTTCCCCGGACAGGTTCTTCAGGGTATTGGCGAGCATTGCCTTCGCTGTCTTAATGTTCTTTCTAAGGTTTTCCATGACCATGTCCACCGAAACCGATTCCACGTCAGGGGCCAGATACCAACAATCATAATCCGTGACCATCGCCATAGTCGCGTAACATATCCCGGCCTCTCTCGCCAGTTTGGCTTCCGGCATATTCGTCATACCTATCACATCTATGCCCCAGCTCCTGTAAAGCAAGGACTCCGCCTTAGTGGAAAAAGCCGGGCCTTCCATGTTTATGTACGTACCGCCGTTGTATATCTTGACATTAAGACCCAAACTGCTTTTGTATATGGCATTCCTTAGATCTCCGCAAACCGGCTCGGCAAAAGGTATATGCGCGACTATTCCATCCCCGAAAAAGCTCATTCTCCTGGCCTGATTGGTCCTGTCGATAAACTGGTTAACCAAAACAACGTCCAACGGCCGTATCTCTTCCTTTAAGCTCCCGACAGCCGAAACAGAGATTATCCGGCCTACCTCAAGAAGTTTGAACGCGTATATATTCGCGCGGCAATTTACCTCAGTCGGAAGGATAGTATGGCCCTTTCCATGCCGCGGCAAAAATACCACTTCCTTCCCCTCGAGTTTACCGATAATGAATTCATCGGAGGGGTCGCCAAAAGGGGTTTTGACCTTTCTCCTTTCAGTTATTTCCAAACCTTCGATGTCGTACAACGCGCTGCCGCCGATTATGCCTATTCTCTTCATTTCTGGCACAACTCCCAAACTGCGCTTATCTTGTGATCACCTCGATAATTTTGACCCGTGAAGTTTCTCCTTTGATAATCCTTATATCTTTTTTTGTCACGCCGTACTTCCTGGACAAAAGATCCACAAGAACCTTGTTCGCTTTCCCTTTTTCGGGAGCGACTCTGACATATGCCCTGAGCCTGCCCTCTTCCTCAACGATCTCCTCTCGCCTCGCCCGGGGAATTACCTTTACTTCTACGCGCATCTTCGCTCCTCCCCCTCGGATATGCCGCTGGCGCCGTTAACTCAGTCTTTGCGCCATCTGATAAAGAATACGGATTATAAAGTCCTTAGCTACGCTCAATATTATAAAAGCTATAACAGGCGAAAAATCGATCATACCGACCCTTAATGGCAAGCGCTGGAGCGGCGCAAGGATAGGATCGGTTATCCGGTAAATAACAGCCACTATTTCATTATAGGTATCGGCGCCAACCCATGAGAGTATGATCCTAATGACAAGAAGAAAATATATGATATTGAAGATCATCGATATCAAAAGCGCGAGACTTCGTATCAGTTCCCCGAAAATGAACATCTCTACCTCCGCGAAAGTTCTCCCGCTCTTTTTTTGGCCTTCAGTATCGCTTTTTTCACGATCTTTTTCAGCCCTTCCGATTCGAACACCGAAAGCGCCGCTTCAGTCGTTCCGCCTTTTGACGCGACCCTTGAAATAAGTTCCGCCGGCGATGCTCCGCTATCGGCAAGAAGTTTTGCCGAGCCGTACAGCGTCTCGCCGACTATCTCCCTGGCCCTTTCGCCACCTATACCCATCTCCTCTGCCGCTTCCAACATCGCCCCGGCCAGGTAAAAAAGGTACGCGGGACCGCTCCCTGATACTGCCGTAACCGCGTCAAGAAGGCTTTCCTCGATCGGAAGTACTTTTCCTATCCCGGAAAATATGTTCAATACCTCATCCTTCTGTACGAGGAGGTCATTAAAGGATACGGAAGTCATACTCTCTCCGACCATCGCGTCGATATTCGGCATCGCCCTGGCTACGGCTATTTTTTTGCCGGCCATATCTTCAATAGATCGTATCGTAACACCCGCCATGACCGATATAATAATCTGCGCTTTTAACAATTTAGAGATGTCCTTAAAGAGCCCCGCCGCGTCCTGAGGTTTTACAGCGATTAACACGATAGAAGATGTGGTTACAAGCTGCTCAAGATCGGCCGCTGTACATTCCAACTCTTTTGCCAGCGCCTTCATCTTGGCGATATCTTTATCATGGACGAGAATATCCGCCCGGGTCCAAAGTCGTTTATTTATAACTCCCTGGATAATAGCTCCACCCATATTCCCGCAGCCTATCAAGCCTAATTTCAGTCTTCTCATAGTTATAACCCCTTTTAATAAGGCATAATATAGAACGTTTAAAAGTATCACACTTTATATATTATGTCAACATTGGATGTCAATCCACATCTACCCCGGCTTAAAAGCCAGGATATGTTCACGATTGATCCCGAGCGGCGCCTTCTTCCCCGGTCTCGAGACCGGGGCTCAGTGCCACGAGGGGTAAATTAAGAATTACGCGGTCTCGGAATGAAATATAGTTTTAACTAATAACTTGGTTTCGCTAAAACGTCAAAAAAATATGTTTAAGAAGGGATCAGAAATATTTATCGATAAAACTCAAGGCCTTGTTGTAAAACCTTTTATAATAAGCATTTATAGATTTTTCATCGCGTTTTCTTTCTTGAAAATAATCAAGTATCCCCAGGCTGGTAATATACCCGTTCCTGTCAGGAGGAAGGTTCTCAAACGAACGGGAAATACAATTTCCAGCTCCGATCGGCACGTTAAGAGCTTTTTCTATCTCCTCTACTAACCCGTCTCGAAAAAGGCCTTCCCCTATCACCACCCCTTTCTTTACTTTATCCCATCCGTTCATCATCCTTATTTTTCCGGCTATATCAATTACGGAATTGTTACCGGTCCCTCCGGCGTTAAGCTCCATATCCTGCGCGCCTTTCGGAAAAACCCTGCAATCTTTCAGCATCCCGCCGGAATACACGAGGACCTCCGTCAAGTCCCGAGCGATGCTGATCATTACGCATCCTTCTCTCTTGTATTCTTCCGATAGAACGCGATAAGAAGCGGCGACCCCGCTAAAGACAAAACCCGCTGGGATAAAACCCGCGTTTGCCACGCATTTCTCCAGGTTACGCACGACGGACGAATTGATCGTCAATATCTTTATATCCACCCCGAGTTTCACTCCCTCTAAATGCAAGGGATTTTTTATATTCCTCTCACCGTCCACGGAAAAACCGTTGACCACATTTTGCAGAACTTCTTTGTCCAACGGGATCTTTACCGCCGCACCGATCTCAAGACACTTGTATATATCCCTATCGGTTATGGTCCTGCCGTATTTCGACAGCATAAGCATGCCTGTGGACGGGATCAGGTCCAACGACGCCGAACTTACGCCCACATATATTTCCCCTATCTTTTTGCCGCTCCTCTGCATCATCCGCCGGAACCCGGATGAAACCGCGTCCGTCGCGGCGATCATATCGTCGACGGATCCCTTCCGAAACCCTTCAGCTTCAACGCAAAAAAAATCTTCCGCCACATATTCCCCAGTTTTTTCCCATCTGGCGGCAACAGCGGTCAATCCAAGATGACTTACGTCCAGCGCAGCGAAATATTTGCCCATCATACTCCTTATATGCGACACCAAGAAATCGGATCCCCTCACCCGGCGACTCCGCCCAGGCCCTTCTACTTCGGGGAGATAACAACGTCATCAAACCTAAGATCGATGTATTTTATGCCTTTAAAATCAATTTTGGGGTTCTGCAATATCCCTCTCAATCTCACTATCTTGTCCGAAAATTCGCTTGTCCCCATTTTTACAGCGACCCCTTTCATCCCGAACACCACGTTACCCCGGTCCGATACATCGACAAACTCGATCTCGTTCTTATAGTCCAGCATCTTTTCCTCAAGCCCACCTATCAAAGTAAGGGCCTTTTCAAGCGCTCCATTGGACAGTTTAACTCCCCTTGCCGGTTTTGTAAGGAAAAAACCCGACCCTTTTATGACGATCAAGCGTTCAGCGCCCGCGCCAAACGGCAGGACAACCCCTTCTCTGTCTATGATTATTTTCTGCCCGCCTTCTATCACCGCTAACGGCCTTCTCGCTATTATGTTTATCTCAAGGACATCGGGCAAGACCCTCCTAACCTCAACTTTTTTCAGTTCCGGGTATTTATTGCTTATATACAACCTCGCTTTTTTTAGGTCCACAGTAAAGATATTTTTGCCAAGATAATTTTTCCGCACATCTTTTTCCCCATCGTTAAAATCATAATCCTTGGTCTTATTGACCAGAACTTCCTTGATCAAAAAAAAAGCGCTCCTAAGGAAAAAGTGTTTCACCCCATAAACAGCCGATCCCGCCAGAACGAGCAGAACGATCCCTAAGAACAGTATCCTAGCGAACGGGAAATCAGTACGTACCCTGATCTTCTTTTCTTTCTTCTTACGTTGAGACTTCGAATATAACCTAGCCACTTACCCTCCCGCTTCAGTCCCTGCTCCTATTGACCGCTTCCGAAACCATCTTAACACAAAGACCGTAAAAGTCTAGCCCCGCGGCCTTCGCGGCCATTGGAAGGAGGCTTCTTTCGGTAAGGCCCGGTAAGGTATTAACTTCCAGGACATAAACTTCGCCTTCCGGGGCGAGACGCAAGTCCGTCCTCGAGAAACCTTCGCAGCCTAACGCGCGATGAGCGGCCAGCCCGGCTTCCTGCGCCTTGACGAATTCCTTACGGCTGATCTCAGCCGGCACGACATACCGAGTACTCTTGGATCTATATTTAGCGGTATAATCATATACACCTTCTTCCGCCACGATCTCGACCACGGGAAGGGACTCATCACCTATCACTCCGATAGTCAACTCCCTGCCCGGGATAAATCTTTCGATCATCACATCCTCCCCGTACTTCAGGGCGATGCTTACGGCTTTCTCTATATCTGAGCTCGCGGCAACGACCGAAAGCCCTATGCTCGACCCCTCGTATCTCGGTTTCACCACACAAGGGTACCAGATCTTCTCTCGAGCCAGGTCCCTGATTGACCTCACGGTCTTATGTTCAGGAACGCGCAGCCCATATTTTAAGAACCTATCCTTTGAGGCGATCTTATCGATAGCCAGCGCGGAGGCCGCGGGACCTGAACCAGTGTACATTATCCCGTTGGAGCCAAGGATCCTCTGGATCGTCCCGTCCTCCCCAAACCTCCCATGAAGGGCCAGAAAAGCCAGATCTATCTTTTTGCCGACTATCTCCGCCAAAAAATTACCAGGGTCAACATCTATCATAACGGCATCAACCCCGTTGGCTAACATAACGTCCAGCACGGCTTTTCCGCTCCTAAGGCTTACATCCCTCTCGCTTGAATCCCCTCCGGCAAGGATGCCTATTTTCATGCCTTTTATCTGCGCATCCCTTCTTTTCATTTGGCCCCCAATATGATCTCTATCTCGGTTTCGAGTTCAACCGAATATTTTTCCCTGACACCCGCCCTTACTGTATCGATAAGCGCGATAACATCCTTCGCGCGGGCACCTCCGACATTTACTATAAAATTGGCATGTTTCGGGGATATTTCGGCCAGGCCGTATCTCTTCCCTTTGAATCCGGCCTTCTCTATCATCTCTCCGCTGGGGCTAAAATCTTTACCGGGATTTTTAAAAATACATCCCAATGTCTTTTCCTCGAGGGGTTGGGTCTCCATCTTGTAACGAAACATCTTTTTCATCCCGCTCTTTACGTCAAAAGGAGCGCTCTCGATAAGGCGGAAAACGGCTTTTAAGATTATACCTTTATCTTTGAGAGATGACCAGCGGTAACGAAACTCGATGTCTTCTCTTTCTATCCAGACTTTATTCCCGTTTTTATCCAAAACGGCCACTTTTTCCAGACATTCACATGTCTCGGTTCTATGCCCGGCATTGGTCGCGAGAGCCCCGCCAAACGACCCAGGGATACCGACAAGCCCTTCTAATCCCGAAAGCCCGCGGCACATACACCCGGCAAGAACATCCTTCAACCCGCTACCGGCCCCTATGGTAACTTTATTGCCTTCGAACTCCATCCCTCGGAAATTCTCCCCATCCAGGCTGACTATCACTTCATCAACCCCTTCATCAGGAAAAAGTATGTTGCTCCCTTTCCCTATAACCTTAGTCCCGAACCCTTCCGCACCAAACAGCTCCAGCGCCTTCGCCAGATCCATCTCATCCATAGGGGAATATACATTACCTTCCCCCCCTATCCTTATGGTGCTTAGCCTCTCCAGAGAACACCCGAATATAGCCCTGCCTTTTAGACCGGAGAGCAGGCTTTTTAATTTATCAAGTCTTTTCTTTTCCATTTCATCCCATAAAGGACCGTTCACTGGTAGCGCCGAAACAGTCCCGCCTCATTATCTTTTCCTTGTCTTTATCGCCTCTAGGACAGGTGGAGCCACTTCCCGTATATCACCCGCGCCCAAGATCATTACAACGTCTTTCTCTTTCGTGATCCCGGCGATATATGCCGGTATCTTTTCTTTCCTTATGAACGTGATATCCTCGAACCTATTCCGATCGATCGCGTTGTAAACATCCTTCGAGCTGATACTCTTATCGACATCCTCATCCGCCGAATATATATCCGTCAGGACCAGTACATGCGCTCCGTAAAAGCATTTCGCGAATTCATTCAAAAGGTCTTTCGTCCTGGAATAACGGTGCGGCTGGAAGACAACTATCACCCTCCCCCTTGAATAATTCAAGGCCGCCCCGATCACGGACGATATCTCCGTTGGGTGATGCGCGTAGTCCTCGAACACCTCCACTTTTTCCGCGTCCCCAACTTTTTCAAATCTTCTTTTGACCCCCCTAAAAGAACTTACCGCCCTTATGACCTCCTCTTTTCCCAGTCCGGATTCAAAACATAGAGCGACGGCTCCCAGTATGTTCATTATGTTGTAGCGTCCCAAAAGAGAGCTTTTCACGCGAAAAAGGGTCTCTCCCTTGACTATAAGCGTAAATTCAATTGCCCTATCACAGATATAATCCACCGCCTTATATTCGAAGTCACCGTTTATCCCGAAACTTACAACCCTTTTATCGGAGGAACTCGCCACCCTCCCAAGCAAAAGGTCCTCCCCGTTAAATACCAATAACCCCTTCTTGGATATATTGCCGATAAACTCACCATATGCTTTTACCAGGTCATCAAACGAACCGTAATTTTCTATATGTTCCCGTTCGAGATTGGTGATGATCGCGCTGTGTGAATGTATCTTACGGAAATAGCCGTCGCTTTCGTCAACCTCGGCGACCGCTATGCCCCCTGAACCTTTCCGGGCGTTTGCCCCCAAAGAAAATATTTCGCCTCCCGCCAGTATGGTCGGGTCTTTCCCGCAATGCTTCATAATGTGCGCGACCAGAGAGGTAGATGTCGTTTTCCCGTGAGTTCCGGTAATATTAAAAGAATGCGAATATCCGTTAAGCGTTGTATATAGCATCTCACTTCGCGTAATAACGGGTATACCCAATTCACGCGCTCTCAGCACTTCGGGATTATCCATTTTAATACAAAAAGACCTGACAACCACATCCACGTCATCTTTGACATTTTCCCGTGAATGCCCTTGATAAACAATCCCGCCGAGTTTCGCCAGCTCATCCGTCAAATTATTCGGTCTTATATCCGAACCTGACACGCGGTTGCCTTTTGCCAGTTCAAGATGCGCTAGGGCGCTCATTCCTATACCGCCTATGCCTATAAAATGAGTTTTCATTTCATCTTATCCTTTGTTCCGGCCATCTACCGGGTTTATTTCAAACGACTTAATGCCCTTTTTTTGATGCCAGCCCGATAACTTCTCCAGCCAGTCTGCCGGCGGCATCGGGGACGCTCAAAAGTCCGGCCGCTCTCGAAAAAGCGTCCAATTTTCTCCTATCCCTGAAAAAACTCAAAATTTCAGCGGATATCTCGTCCGCCGAGATATCCGCCTCTTCTTTGTAAACCGCCGCGAGCTTTTGCGAGAAATACATCGCGTTGGCACGCTGGTTGTTCTTTGGATGCGGGTATGGCACAAGTATCATCGCCTTTGAATAGTACGCTAGCTCGAAAACAGCCGACGCCCCCGAACGGCTCACGGCGATATCGCTGACCGAATACGCGTCCGCCATTTGCTCCAGGAACGCTATAACCTTGCCGGGAATATCGTTCTCACGGTAAAACCGCGTGATCTCATCAAAATCATTGCGCCCGGCGAGATGAACGAACTGTATCTTATCCCCTACCGCTGACACCACCATCTTCGCGGCTTCCGAAACCGTCCGGTTAAGAAACTTCGCTCCCTGGCTTCCCCCCATGACCAAAACCGTGAACTTTTCCGGCGAAACCCTTAGCCTCCCGGCCGCCGCGGCGCGATTGTTAGAGAGCATGTCCAAACGGATAGGGTTCCCGGTAAAAGAAATTTTTGTCCCGCATCCAAGGTATTCTTCCGTTTCCTTGAAACTCACCGCTACACGTTTTGCCAAACGGCAAAGTATCTTGTTCGCCCTGCCCGGGACAAGGTTTTGTTCATGAATAATGACCGGGATGCGGGAAAAAGCCGCTATCAACGAGATCGCGCCCGAAGAGTATCCTCCGAACCCTACGACCGCCGCCGGCCTCAATTTTACCAATATGTACAATGAGGTAAGAACATCACATGCCAATTTAACGGCAAACCCAACATAACGCGATATGTTCAACTTAAGCGGTATCGGGTTCACCGATAAAAAATAGCAGCGATCTTTGCGCTCTTTCAGCATTTCCCGATCAAGTTTTTTTTTGCTTGAGACAAAGAAGATCTCTCTAGATCCCCTCTTTTCCAATTCTGACGCGAGCGCTAATGCCGGAAATATGTGCCCGCCCGATCCCCCCGCCGCTATTATGATTCTCATCCCGCCTCCCGCGCCATATTAAGCACTAATCCTATCGCTATAAGATGCGCCACGACCGAACTGCCTCCGTAGCTTATGAACGGGAGAGGCAAACCTTTCGTCGGCAAGATACCCGTCGAAACACCGACATTCACAACCACTTCAAAAGCTATCATAACCCCTACCCCGAGGACCACACGTGCCGGAAAAGGGTTATTAATACTCAAAGATATCAGCATTATGTTCCAGATAAGCGCCATAAAGATAAGAAGTATCGACGCGGCCCCGACAAATCCCATTTCTTCCCCTATGATGGAAAAGATAAAATCTGTATGCGCTTCCGGCAAAAAAAAGAGCTTTTGTCTCGACATCCCGAGCCCTACTCCCAAAAGCCCTCCCGATCCCAGCGCTATAAAAGACTGCAATAGCTGGAACCCTGTCCCCAAAGGATCGCTCTCCGGGCTAAAAAATGACATTATCCTTTTAATCCGGTACGGCTCCATTAACACAGCTAACACCATGACCGGCAGAGATAAAGCCCCGATGCCAGCCAAATGCCCTAGCCGCGCGCCGGCGACATAGAGGAGCATTATCCCAATAAAGAACACGGCTACCGCCGTCCCCATATCCGGCTCTAAAAGGATAAGTAAAGACGTCAACCCGGTAACTATAAGCGGCGGCAAGAGACCTCGGACAAAGTTCTCTACCAGATATCTTTTCCTTGAAGTAAATTCCGAAAGATAAAGTATCAGGCCGATCTTTGCCAGTTCCGACGGCTGTATCCCCCACCCGAAGAACCGGAACCATCTTCGGGCACCCTTGATCTGGCTCCCCAATCCGGGAACAAGCACTATGACAAGCACTGCCAACAGGACCAGCATTGCCATACGGGAAGAATCTTTTATCTGCCCAACCTGAAAGATCATCACTATTATCGCCAAGATCCCTCCGACCACAAGATATGCCAAATGCCTTTTCACAAAATACATGCTGTCCCCATACGCCTGATGGGAGTAAACTGAGCTCGCCGAATATATCATGACGATGCCTATCATTAAAAGGATAGAGACCATCAATAGTACTGTTTTCGCCTCTTTATTCATTTTATACTTTCGTTCCTTTGTATTTCCGGGCTTCCTTCTGAAAAGCGAAACCGCGTTCCTTATAGTCATTGAACATATCGAAACTGGAACACATCGGAGATAATAGGACTGTACCGCCTTCCCCCGCCGCAGAGGCCGCGACCGTAACGGCTTCCGCCATATCGGAGACCTCCCTGACGGGCAATATCCCCCCGAAGGCTTCGCGCAGTTTTCCTTTCGCTTCCCCGATCAAAATCATAGTTTTTACCTTCTGTCTTACTTCGGGAAGAACAATCCGGTAATCCCCGCCCTTATCTCTGCCCCCGGCTATCAAGACCACTTTGTCGTCCATCGATTCGAGAGCCCGCTTCGCGGCATCCACATTGGTAGCCTTGGAATCATCAATAAACGTTACCCCCCCGAAATTCCCTACCTGTTGAATGCGATGGTCAAGCCCCTTGAACGTCCTTATTCCATCACGCAAGGTTGTGTCATCAACGCCCATTATCATGGAAGCAAGCGTTGAACACGCGACATTTTCAAGATTATGTATCCCGAGAAGCGGGATATCCTCTTTACCTATACTAAAACTGCGCCCCGCTTTCATTTTAACCGATATCCCTTTCCGATCGATCCCACCCTCATCTCCAAGCTTACCATAAAAACAAACTCTGCTTTTTATCCCCCTCACCCTGGGATCCTCATGAAGGTCCGAATTCAAGATCGCCCAGTCTTTCCTGGTCTGGTTCTTAAACACCTTGAATTTTTCATCCGCATATCCCTCATAACCTCCATGCCTGTAATAATGATCAGGGGTAATGTTCAATAAAATAGAAATATACGGCCGGAATGTTTTGATTGTCTCAAGTTGGAACGAACTGACTTCCACGACAGCGACACTTTTTTCCGTGATCCGCCTGACTTCACCGGTAAGGGGGTTCCCGATATTGCCACAAACTACAGTATGACGCCCCGTCAAGGACAAGATATGCCCGATAAGTTTGGTCGTCGTGCTCTTACCGTTCGTCCCCGTAATGGCGATTACCGGGGCTTTGCAGAACATAAACCCGATCTCCAGTTCCCCGAGAACCTCTTTCCCTTCCGGCAATATCCCGGACGCGAAAAGCGCCCGGATATCCACGCCGGGGCTGGGAACTATAATATCTGAATCCCCGCAAAATCCCGGCGTATGGCCTCCCGTTTCGAACTTAACGCTAAATTCACCGGCTAGTCCATTTATCCTTTTGAGAACCGCGGCATCCGACGAAGAATCGCTGATCATTACGTTCGCGCCCTCCTCCGACAGTAATCGCGCGACCGCAAGACCGCTCTCCCCCAAACCCAATACTAATACATTCTTGTTTCTAAATCCCGGCATATCCCTTTCTCCTGAAAAGTTGTGTTTTCAAATATCCTTACATAATACGTACCATGTAATACGATCAAAAAAACACTATCGTTCCCGCGTCATTTTATCTTGAGCGTCGCGAGACTTATCAAAGAAAAAATCGCGGCAATTATCCAGAAACGCACAGTTATTTTGCCCTCTTCTATACCCTTGATCTGGAAATGGTGGTGTAACGGCGACATCAAAAATATCCTTTTCCGGCGTATCTTAAAAGACGCTACCTGGAGGATGACGGATAACGCCTCAGCGGCCAGTACCCCGCCGGCTATCATTAGCAGTATCTCCTTCTTTATCAATACGCTTACTATCGCGATAGCCCCTCCCAGAGAAAGCGACCCGGTGTCTCCCATAAAAATGGAGGCGGGATGGCAGTTGAACCACAGAAAACCCATACCCGCTCCCACTATCGCGGCGCAAAACACTGAAAGCTCCCCCGCCCCGGG
>CAZOMD010000006.1:37629-41640 GCA_964580895.1 uncultured Planctomycetia bacterium
GGGAGAGCGAATATCTGCAAATACTTGCTCAGAACAGCATGCCCCGTGACATAACTCATAACGCAATAAGTCATCGCCACAAAAACGACACAGCCGATAGCAAGCCCATCTATACCATCCGTAAGGTTAACCGCGTTAGAGGCCCCGACTATAACAAAAAGTATAAAAACTATGTAAATGACCCCAAGGTTAATAACCGCGTCCTTTACAAGGGGCACATAAAGATCCGTACCGATCGCCTTGTTCTTTATCACAAAGAGGCCTACGATCAAAGCCAATACCACCTGCCCTACCAGTTTAGTTATAGATCGTATCCCTTTCGCGCTTCTATTCCGCAACTTGATGTAATCGTCGACAAACCCCACCACCCCGAGCCATACCATGCCGCCGAGCGCGAGGATAACATAATCATTATTGATCCTGCACCACAACAGCGTCGACACAAGTACCGCGCTAAGGATCATCACTCCGCCCATCGTCGGAGTCCCTTCTTTATGCTTATGTATGTCGTACAAACGGTCCACATGGTCCTTGCGGACATACTGGCCGATCTTGGATTCCCGCAGCCATTTTGTTATGACCGGCCCAAGAACGATACAAATAACAAACGCGGTCAAGGCCGCCAGAGCCGCCCTGAAAGTTATGTATCGAAAAATATTGAACCCGAACCACAGATCCTTTAACGGATACAACAAGTAGTAAAGCACTTGATCACTTCCTCCATTCTTGACCCGCGTGAACCTTTAAGAAGGATAGCGGAGCCGGGTCTTGACACACGGTGTATCGCGCCAGCCGCGTCCTCATGGTCATCTACTTTTATGACCGCCTCTTTTTTCATCCCTTCATCAACGGCGCCATCGGCTATTTTTGAAGCGGCCGATCCAACCACGATAAGACAATCAAACCCCTTTCGCGCGATGCTCCGTCCTATCTTATAATGGAGCTTTTCGCTCATGCGACCAAGCTCCCTCATTTCCCCCGCTACCACTATCTTGTCTGGGGCCTCGTACTCCTCAAAGAACTGAAGAGCCGATTCGAAAGAATCCGGATTGGCGTTATACGCGTCGTTTATAAAACAAACCTCCCCGACTTTAGTCTTTTCCAACCGCCATTTCGGCCGGGTCGCCCTTTTCAGAGCTTCTTTTATTTCGGCTTCGGTAATACCAAAAGTATCCGCCACGGCGATAGCCGCGGCGGCGTTCAGGACGTTATGCCTCGCTTCCATCGGCAAATGATAAAAGATCCCGTTGACCTTGAAATTATATCCGTCACATTGTTTTTCAGCATCGCTTATTCTGTAATCACTGCCCTCCGAGGTCCCAAAACGTTTTGTCCGTACACGCACAGCGCTTATCTGAGAAAGAAGAGGATCGTCCGCCGGTAAAAATACCATCCCCGAATCCGGCAACGCGTCTATCAGTGATATCTTCTCGGAATAAACACCGTTCTTGTCCCCGAAATATTCCAGGTGTGAATTTCCGATGTTGGTAATAATGGCGACATCTGGAGCGGCTATCTCCGCCAGGGCGCGTATTTCACCCGGATGGTTTGTCCCCAATTCAAGTACGGCGATTTCGTGCGTCTCTTCAAGCTGAAAAAGCGAAAGAGAAAGACCGATAAGGTTATTGAAGGAATCTCTGCTTTTGAGAACATTATACCGGCTGGAGAGCACTTCAGAGAGCATTTCTTTCACGGTTGTTTTCCCGTTTGATCCGGTAATACAGATAACGGGTATACTCACGCGCTTTCTTATTTCGGCGGCAATAGCGGCCAGCGCTTTTCGCGTATCCGCGACGGTAATCTGAGCGATCTCTAAAGAAAAAAGACCGGTGGGTCCGGTCATTTCGGTTATAATACCAGCCGCGCCTTTCGACACGGCATCTTTTACAAAGTTATGTCCGTCAAAATTTTCACCCTTGACGGCGATAAAAACCATACCACGCTCTATGGTCCGCGAATCTATCGAAAAACCTTTTACCGCGCGGTCAGATGGGCCTGATATTAATTTACCGCCTGCCGCTCTCGCGGCGTCTTCTATGGTGAAGCTTATCATTCTCTTTACAACCCGGCGCGGTTAGGATCAGATTTTACTCGCAAGCCATTATCTGAGGCTTTCACGAAAAGAACTTTTCGACATACGTCTTTTAAACCTCATACCCAGTTTCTTTAAGCGCTCTACGAGCGGCTTCCCTGTCATCGAAAAAAGTCCGTTTAGCCCCTATTATCTGATAGTCCTCGTGCCCTTTTCCTGCGATCAAAATTATATCTTTTTCTCCGGCAGACCTTACTGCCTGGAGAATAGCCTTATATCTGTCGGATATTATACTATAGTTGCACCCTTTAGGCATCCCCTTTTCGATCTCGCTTAATATAGTCATCGGATCCTCGCCTCTCGGGTTGTCGCTTGTCAGGAAAACCATGTCGCACATCCTTGCCGAGATCCCTCCCATAACGGGCCTTTTAGACCTGTCCCGGTTCCCTCCGCAGCCGAACACGCATATAATTTTTTTACGAGAAACGCCTTTCAAGCTCAAGAGGACCTTTTCCAGCGCGTCAGGGGTATGCGCGTAATCGACGAATATCGAAAACGGCGCTTTTGACTTTACCTCTTCAAGCCTGCCGGGAACGCTCTCGAATTTCTCCACTCCCTCTTTTATCTTCTCCAAGCTTATCCCGCTTCCCCTCAAAGCGCCGACCACTCCGAGAATATTGTATACGTTGTGCCGGCCTATCAAAGACGTCCTGATCTTAGCGGCACCGAAATGGCCGGCGTCAAGCTTAATCTCCGTCCCATGGAAAGTGGTTTTGATATCCTTAGCGGTTATATCGGCTTTATTCTCGATACCGAACGTGAGAATATTTATCCCCTTAAGCCTGGGGATAGCTTCCCTCAACCTCGCGTCATCCACATTTATAATGCCTGTACCTGATGGTTTTAGAAGGTCGAAGACCTTCAGTTTTGCCTCCAGATAATTTTCGATAGTCACATGATAATCAAGATGTTCTTGCGTAATATTAGTAAAGACGACCGCGTCCAGTTTTATCCCGCTCAGCCTTTTTTGATCGAGCGCGTGACTTGAGATCTCGACGGAAGCCGAGTCTAGAGCTCGGTCGACCATCTCTTTCAACAGACGATTTAGCTCAATAACCCCGGGTGTCGTGCTTTCGGAACGAACGTACTCGCCGCCCGTCCCCGTATAAACCGTACTCACTAATCCGCACCGCCTGCCGGAATTCGCGAGTATTTTCTCCATCAGAAAGGCCGTCGTCGTTTTACCGTTCGTCCCCGTAACACCGTACATGTTGAGATGAGAGGAAGGATCTCCGTAAAAGATCCTCGCGAAATCTCCCAAAAAATCTCTCGTGCTATCTACAAATTTTACGCGGCTAGCCCCGTTTTCATCCTGCCCGGCCACCGGCCGTTCCAAGACAACCAGCCCAGCCCCTTTCTTGATGACCTCAGGGATAAAGTCATGTCCATCATAATTCGGACCTTTTATGGCAATAAAGATATCCCCTTCGGCCACACTGCGCGAGTCGGTTTTGACTCTTTCGCCTTCGCGTATACACTCCGCCATCAATTCATCTCTATTACTCATCATCTTGTGCCTTAACCTTTACACTTCGGGATAGAAACCGTCTATTTTACCCCGATTGACATCATGGCGCGGACTCGAGATATTGAAGCGTTCTTTCCGCGATATTCTTGAACGCGGGTCCGGCGACAAACCCGCCAAAATGTATAGGCCGGGGGTTCTGTACCGTAACAACTATGCTAATGACCGGGTTATCTTTGGGGGCGAACCCTATAAAAGTCGCGTTGTATTTATCGGCATAATACCCGCCGTACGGATTAGCGATCTGCGCGGTACCGGTTTTCCCGCAAAATTTATATTTCTTCGAGCCCGCCGGTTTTCCTGTCCCATCAGTCACGACCTTGTGCAATATCTCTTTCGGCTTTTTTTAATGCCTCCACAACTGATCTGTCGATCTCATTCACGCGCACGCTGC
>CAZOMD010000006.1:41650-45143 GCA_964580895.1 uncultured Planctomycetia bacterium
TCTTTTCACTGGTTTCTTTTTTTATTATGTTCGTCCTTTTAATTTTGGGAGCGAATTTTTTGTACACCCCCCCCTCCCATGTCGTTACCCGTTCGACGATAAACGGCGTAACCAGATCCCCTCCATTAGCTATAACGCTGATAGCGCACACAAGCTGCATCGACGTCACCGCGATACCCTGCCCCATCGGTATAGTGGTTATATCACTTTTTGACCACACGTAGGGCGGACGGCTTATCCCCCCCATCTCCCCGGGAAAATCTATGCCGGTCTTCTCGCCAAAACCAAAAAGTTTTATATATTTATACAGTCTTTCAGCGCCGACTTTTTCGGCAACTTTCACCGTACCGATATTGCTTGAGTTGGCGATAACATCGCGAAAAGCGAGAGTCCCATATTTATGATAATCATGGAGCACTCTCCCCGCCACTTTATATTCGCCCTGTTCGCAGTAAAATTTATCATCGAGGGACACCACCCCGGCGTCCAGCGCCGCGGCGGCGGTTACGATCTTGAAAACACTGCCCGGCTCAAAAACATTGGACGTCACAGGGTTCTTAATTAGCTCTTTCGGGGCGTCGAAATATTTATTGGGGTCAAACCTCGGATAGTTTGCCAACGCGAGAACTCTGCCGGTATTAGGATCCATGACTATCGCGGCCGCGCTTGAAGCTTTGAACTTCTCGGCGATTTTCCCTATCTCTTCTTCGGCGATGTATTGTATCACGCTGTCTATCGTTAGCAAAAGATTATGTCCGTTTTTTGGCGGGATGGAATCTTTTTCGTTAAAAATAACCGCCTTTCTTTTGGCATCCCTGACATAGTGACGCCACCCAGGACTGCCTTTCAAGTCCCCGTCATATAAAAGCTCCAGCCCCTCAAGCCCTTCGTTGTCTATCCCCACAAAACCCAGCAGGTGGGACGCCATCTTATCGTTGGAATATTTTCGTATGCTTTCATCCTTCTCGTATATTCCTTTAAGCTTTAGCTCCCTCACCTTTTCCGCCTCGGCATCCGAAACCTTTCTTTTTACCCAAACAAAGCCCTTGTCGCGGCCCAATCTATCCAAGAGAAGCGGCCTTTCAACGCCAAGTATATCGGCCAATATCCGCGCGACTTCGTTTACATCCTCTATGCTCCTCGGATCGGCGTAGATGCTCTTAACCCCTAGATTTATCGCCAAGGGCTCCATGCGGCGATCGAATATCGCGCCCCGGATAGGCTCGATCATAAGTAATTTGTTGTGTTGGTCTGAGGCTTTTTCAGAAAATTTTTCGTAGTTAATAACCTGAATAAAAAAAAGGCGAGAAAAAAGTAGGAAAAAAAATGTTATGAACGCAAAAACTGCCCAATATTGCCGCTGTTTATACATCAACCCTCTATATAAATGTGTCTGTTTTTCTAGTCCTTCGGTTATCGCTTAGCGCTTCTGGCGGATTTTCCCGATGTTCCTTGCTTCACAACGGGATTCTGCGTCTTCGTCGAATATCCGTCCGGTTCTCCTTTTCGACTGGCGAACTCTATCTCTTCCGCTTTAAGCGACGCGAGCAGAAATCTTGGAGACTCCAATTTGGAAAGATTATATTTTAGCAGATTATGGCGGCCAATCAAGACATCTAATTCTTCCCTGGTTCTCTGGAGGCTATATTCCGCCTTGATTATCTCGACTTTTTGGTGTACATAAAGGAGCATAAAAAGCGTCACGATAAACCCGATAGAGATAGTCTTGTAAGTTCTCATCCTGTCCTTTCAGCGACCCTTAGTTTAGCGCTCCTTGCCCTCGGGTTCGCGTTGATTTCGTCATTAACCGGGCATAACGGTTTTTTTGTGATGATCTTAAGGCTTCCCTCGGCCTTAAATGCTTTAAAAATATTCTTCACTATCCTGTCTTCCAGCGAATGGAACGATATGACACATATCCGTCCGCCCGGACGTAAAAACCCCACTGTTTTTTTAACAGCCTCTTCAAGCGCGCCAAGTTCATCATTGACATACATCCTTAAAGCCTGAAAGGTCCGAGCTGAAGGGTTAATTCTTTGTTTTCTGTACTTATATCCGACTGTTCTCTTTATCAGGATGGAAAGCTGCGCCGTCGTCACAAGCTTGTTAGTCCTTCTCTCTTTCAGGATAGCCTTTGCTATCAGAGCGGCATATCTTTCCTCTCCGTAAGAACGTATAATCTCCTCAAGTTGGGCAGGGGAAAAACTATTTACGACGTATTTCGCGGTAAGCTCCTGCCGTTGATCAAACCGCATATCAAGCGGGCCGTCACTATTAAAACTAAAACCTCTTTGGGGGTCATCCAGTTGAAGCGACGACATCCCGAGGTCAAATAACGCCCCGTCGAGCTTGCCTATCCCCAGGCTTCCCAAGATACCTTCGACTCGCCTAAAATCCTCATTAACAAAAACTATATCGTTGCTTTTGCCAAACGCCTGCCGCGTATTCTGGAAAGTAACGGGGTCCTTCTCAACAGCTATCAACTTGCCACCCGGAGTTATCCTTTTCAATATCTCCGCCGCGTGCCCGCCCCCACCCAACGTCCCATCAAGAACAACATCCCCGAGCTTAACGCCCAACCCGTCAATCGCCTCCCGTGCTAGTACAGGAAGATGCAAAACAAAATCCTTTCGATTTCACAGCTTATGCGCGCTATGGCCCGGCGCAAAAAAAAACTATCCCGATCTTCGAAACAGCCTCCCCATCAACGCAGCCTGTTTTTTGTATAACTCGGTATAATCCTGGATAAAATCGGTCTTTCTTTTTTTTCTCTTCTGCTCACTTCCGCTAACTCTGTCCAAAGCGTGCCCATAAATCGACCCGCTCATTTCGCAAGCCTGAAGATATTTTTTCATCTTTCATTCACCTCGACCTTGTTTCTCTAACTTCTTGACCTCGAGTTGCCCCCTGCGCCTTCACCCTCCTCTACGAACAATCTTTAATGGTAAAAAGCGTTTTTTTCCCCACCCCATAAGACGATATCGCGTACCTTTTTACTCCCAGATGATCCACTCCGCACGGTAATGCCCTCGCCTTTTTTTCCCGCTCGACCATGTTAACGCAATTAATAAATTCCACCTGCTTTTTATTGAATTTAACGGCATATCTTCTATACATAATGCCTCCCCTCATGCGTTGATATTACAGATCTACCAATCCTTCGGCGATATCTTCATATTCTTCTTTAGACGACTTATAGAACTCATCCCATCTTTCCTTATCCCATATCTCGATCCTGTTCGACACGCCAATGACCATGATGTTCTTTTTCAGTCTCGCGTATTCCTTGAGATAGTCCGGTATCAATACGCGCCACTGTTTGTCAGGCACTACTTCAACAGCGCCCGCGAAGAAAAGCCTTTTAAATTTTCTCACTTCGCGCTTAGTAAAAGGCATCTCCTTGAACTTGCTCTCCTGCGTTTTCCACTCGCCCTCAGGGAACATGAAAAGACATACGTCAAGCCCGCTTGTAATGTAAAGCCTATCCACTCCC
>CAZOMD010000007.1:0-13034 GCA_964580895.1 uncultured Planctomycetia bacterium
GGCCAGGATGCGCAAGACTTCACTAAATTCTCGGCAGATCCCAGTATCCACCCTTTTGCACATAGCTTTTATCTTACTGTAAATAGCGGAACTGTTACAAAGCGCGGTATTATAAGTTGTTTTAATATATAAGGCCAATTAACTTGCCAAAAATAAATATATCTGGTAAGTTATATATCAAGTTTATGCTCCAGCTATAGTATAATTCGGGTTAATAACAGCGAATTAAGGTGGTTATGCGTAGAAAAACAGCGACCCTTATTGCAATAGCCGCAAGTTTGTTATTTTCGGTCTTATCGGGCGCCGAGGAGATCGACAGTGCGTCCATTTTCTCTCTTACCGGCGACGTTAAGGTTGTTCCGCATGGGAGCAATATGGGCATTCAGTCCACGAAGGGGATGAAGCTTTATCCCGGGGATTGGGTGAAGACCGGTTCGGATTCTTCCGTGACCGTGGCGTTCGACCAGAACGCGGAAAACGTGATCACGATCGAAGAAAATAGTCTCATCGTCATAAGGCTGGACGGGTATTTCAAGGTCCAGCTCCTGCGCGGAGAGATGTACGCTATACTTGAAAATGTCGAAAAAGGCAAATCTTTCAGGGTATTGGCTCCTTCTGTGGTTACGGAATCGCTGAATAGCGGTTTTGGCGCGTCAACGGATGGGGCGTACACTAACGTTGTTGTTTTTGACAATAAAGTGTTCATCTGCGGCATAAACGAAGAAGGTGCCGTCGATAAAAAGAAGTACTGGATAGAAGAGGGATATCAGAGGAAGACCATAAAGTTCGAGGACCCGGGGGAACTCGCGGAACTTCCGGAAAATGCCCTGCCGTGGTTCAAGGAGCAAGTGGTCGCGCATCACTTGGCTAAAATGATGTCCCAGGAAGTCCGCGAGGAAGGCGCCGAGGAGCCCGTGGTAGAAACCCAGGAAAAAGAAGAGGAAGGGGAAGGCAAGGTTTCAGGAAGCGCTGATGACGTTAACCTTTTGGAGTACTTATATAAGCAGAGATTAAAGCATTCCCCGGGAAAAACTCAGGAATAGATAGAATTATAAAAGATCACCGTGTTTCTCCGCGTTTTTATAATTGGGGAAATACGGTTTTTTTGTTTCGGCGCGCGGTATTTTTGGATGTTTTCACGGTAAAACGCGCTCCGTGTGACGCCGGGAGTTAGGAGGGGGCGTTCATGTCAAAGAAAAAGACGAAAATAAGTATCGGGCCGCTTATTATGTGTTTCGCCATATCGATAACATCGCCGAGCTATGCCGTGAACGGAGGGGCTGTACATCCGCGGTCTAAGACCGAAACCCTTGAGGGCGCGAGTAGCGGTCTTGTACAGGGCCTTCCGTTCAAGGAACCTCTGGATTTGGCCGGGGCAGGTTCCATAGACCCGAGGTTTAACGGGCATTTCGTGACTGAGTCCAGCGAACTTGAAGTTTTTTGCTATACATTGGGTATAATAGAGTGCGCGTATAAACTCAAGCCTTTTGAGATGGCCGAACTTTATTCGGACACGAGTAAAAGCGGCATAATCCGGTCCGTAAAAGATTATTATAAAAATAACCCGTCCGAAATTGACAGGCCGGTCATTGACGTGGTCCTGGCCGGATGCAAGAAAGCTGATTAGTTCGGGCGACACTTTTGGTTTATCCGGGGAGTGAGCGTATGGACAAAAACGCCGTTAATACGGTCTCCGTCAAAAAGATCGACCAAGGTTTTTTTATCGTCTCCGGTCTCGCGTTGTGTTATTTCCTGTGGGTGTTCGGCGTATGCGTCTTCCGGTATAATACTTTTCAATACCATGACTGGGATTTTTCCCTGCACATAAACATGATGTGGAATCTGTCGCATGGGGATACCGGAATCTCAATAATTGACAGGCATTTTCTCGGAAACCATTTTACCCTGATAGCTTTTATCCTGGCGCCGGTCTATTTCATTTTTCGCCATCCCCTGACCCTTATTTTCTTTCAGGTATTCCTGCTTTCTTTCACGGCTGTCCCGATATATCTGATCGCGAAAAAATATTTCGGCCAAAGGGATTCGGCGCTTTTCGGGGCGATCTATCTTCTTTACCCGGCGCTTTATTATGTCGGCATGTACGAATTCCATTTCGAGACCTTCGCGCCTTTTTTTCTTTGCTGGGCGTTCTATTTCCTTATATCGGACAGGAAAGCGGTCTTTCTGATATTTGCCTTGCTCGCGATGCTGTGCAAGGAGAACATCCCTCCGATCGTCGCCGCGATGGGGTTTTATGCCTTATGCTTGAGGAAAGGGGCGCGCTTATTGGGCGGGATAACTTTTCTGGCGGCCATGGGTTATTTCCTCCTCGTCACGCTTAAACTTCAGCCGGCATATACCACCCAGACGGAAGTCGGATACGCCCTTCATTACGCTAAATACGGCGGCAATTTCGGCGAGATATTCAAATTTATAGCGTTCCATCCTTTAACGATAGTACGGGACATGTTTTTAACGCCTTCGAACATGAAGTACCTTGCCGAAATATTTGGGCCGCTGCTTTTTTTGCCGGTTGTAAGCCCTGACATACTTTTTATCGTCTTGCCGACATTCCTGAAAAGTCTTTTGACGGAGGCATCTTCCAGCCGTTCGGTTTATTGGCACTACACCGCCACATCGATACCGTTTTTGGTCATCGCGCTCATTTATAGCGTAAAAAGGATAAACCAAAAGGCCGGATTTGAGAAATATGGTATTTATTTATTGTCTTTCATCGTCGTCACGGAAATAGCGGCGGGCGTGAATTTTTACAAAACTCGGACATCCTTTGTCGATTATCATTATCCCGCCGAGGCCGGAGACCTGCATAAAAAGGAAGCCCTGATGTTTATACCCAGGGGAGCGGGTGTTATCGCGACCTTTGATTTTCTGCCGCACCTTTGCAACAGGGAAAACATATACACGTTTTATACGATATGGAGCAGTTTCTGGGAATACAAAAAGGCGGTCGATGCTGATTTCGCATTATTGGATTTCAACGATTATTTCATACTGAAAGATATCATGTTCACTCCGGATAAAGTGGCCGGGGCCATTCTTCCTTATGTTGCCGGGGAGGGATGGGGCGTGAGGTACAGGAAAGGCGATACAGTCTTGATGCAAAAAGGTTATAATAACGGCCGGGACAAGATATTGTCAGTTCTGGACAATGGGGAGATCGGTCCGGAAGGTCAAAAACCCAGGTTAACTATTGACGGGGTCCTCGAATTGGCCGATTATAAAGCAAATATCGGAGCGGAACATGACGCTATAAATATGGATCTTTATTGGAAACTTAATGCGCCCCTCGAACACGCTTATATGGTTTATTTTTTTCTTTCAGACGGGAAGTACGATAAACTTATACACAGGCATCTTTTGGGATATGGTCTTTTGGCGTATCAGAACGGTAAAATATCGCGCGAGAAATACGAATTAACGCTGCCGAAAGGGTTGACCCGCCAGAAATATCTTTTAACGGCCGCGTTCGTTAACGCCTCGGATGGCCGCGCAGCGGTTGTGGCCGCGGCCGATCCTAAATCTCTGGACGGAAGGATGAAATTCAAATTGGGCGTTTTTTCCTACGGGGGAAAATAGAAAGAGGGGTTCCGGATGGAACTTATTATGCTTATCTTGAAAAGTTTGCGCGTAAGGCAATGGACGAAAAACCTGTTCATATTTCTCCCGATAGTTTTCGGCGGCAAGCTCTTTGACAGCCGGATATTGGCGGCCACGGCGTTAACGTTTTTGCTTTTTTGTCTGGCGTCGGGCGGGGTATATCTTTTTAACGACATAAAAGATATGAAAAAAGACAAATACCACCCAGTGAAATGCGAAAGACCAATAGCGTCCGGCAGGCTGGGCATAGGAACGGCATATCTATTTTTATCCGTCCTTTTCTTGATATCGCTTGGAGTATCATTCCTTACGGAGAGGCGTATCTTCTGGGTGATCCTTTCATATATACTGCTGCATATCGTCTATTCCGTTAGGCTTAAGAAAGAAGTTATACTGGATGTCATACTTATCGCTTTTGGTTTTGAGCTCAGAGTATAGGGAGGAGCTGTGGCGGCGGGCTTAAGGCCGTCGGTATGGCTGCAGCTCTGTATCTTCGTGTTAGCGTTATTTTTGGGGTTCGTTAAAAGAAGGCACGAAAAAGTCCTTTTATATAAACACGACGTTATGCATAGAGGCGTTCTTTCCCATTATAAGGTGTATTTTCTTGACCAGATGATAATCATCTCGGCGGCGCTTTGCGTGGTTTTTTACAGCCTTTATACCGTCTCGCCTGAGATCATTTCGAGGATAGGCTGGAGCGGGATGACATATACCGTTCCGTTCGTGGTTTACGGCGTGTTCCGGTACTTATACCTTGTCCATGTCAAAAAAATCGGCGGCGATCCGGGGGAGGTCTTATTAACGGATTTCCCTTTTATCCTTAATATCATGCTCTGGATAACCGCGGCTATCTTTCTTGTTTATAGCCCGTTCAATTAAAGAATGAAAATACTAATCATAACCCAGTATTATATTCCGTATCAGAGCGGTCTGACCGTTTACGCTAAAAGGCTTGCCGAGGACTTCGCCAGCAAGGGCGATCACGTGACGGTGCTTACGGTCGAGCATGAGAACGGCCTGAGAAGACGCGAGACGATGAACGGGGTCACTGTTATAAGGGCGCCGTATTTGATGCGCTTCCAGCGGGGGGCGTATTCCCCGATGCTGGCGATAGAATTTTTGAGGCAATTGTGGGGCCACGATGTTGTTAATATCCACGCGCCGCTTTTTGAGGCAGGGCTTTTCGCGGCGCTTGCCTTTCTTTTTAAGGCCGGGAAAAGGCCGGTTTTGACATACCACTGCGATCTTAGCATGAAATCCGGGATTTTTTCACGGGTCATCGAAAACATATATTATCTATCCGTCCGGGCGGCGGGGCTCATCTGCGGCAAGATAGTCATGAATTCGCTTGATTACGGCAGGTCTTCACGCCTGGCGGGTTTCTCCAAAAAAATAATCGAGATACGCCCGCCTATAACCGGTAACGACTTTTATAAGGTAGATACCGGCGCATTCAAGAGGCGTTTCGGTATCGCGGAGGACCATAAGATAGTGGGGTTTACCGGCAGGTTGGTCCGCGAAAAAGGGTTATACCATTTAGTAAGGGCTATGACGGCTGTCAAAAAAGAATTCCGAGTTAAATGTGTTATAGCGGGAGAAGGGGAAAAAGTCGCGGGGGGGCGGAAAGAATCCGTTAAGACAGGTCTATTGGATGTAATATCCGGGCTTGGGCTTACGGATGACGTAGTCTTTACGGGATATCTTCAGGACAATGAGCTTTTGGAGTTTTATTCCGCGATAGATGTCCTTGTCTTGCCGAGCGTAGATCCTTTGGAATCGTTCGGTATGGTCCAGGTCGAAGCCATGTTATGCGGATGCCCTGTTATCGCTACCGATATGCCTGGAGTAAGGGATATCCTCACCCGGCTTCCACAAGGATTGTTGGTCCCGCCCGGGGATATCGAAGCTTTGACTGACGCGATAAAGCGCATACTCAGGGACCGGGAGGTCTATATAAAGGACAGGGGTTTTGTGATCGCGGCGTTCAACGCCGAAAAGACCTTTTCGGCATATAAAGAATTATTTGATAGATATATATGACCCGGTCAGGTTTCACGTACGGGCCTATGCGCGTAGAGTATCCCGAGATAAGAGTGGACAGGGCATTCCAGGGCGTTGACGGCATATCCGTTTTCCGATAGGACTTTCTTGAGAGACGCGAAATTTTCTTTCATATTTTCGTCGAAGAGGTGATATTCCAGGATTATCCGGTCTATTTTTTCGAAAGTCTCCCTCGAGGCTTTGTTCAGCAGTATATATTCGCACCCCTCGCAATCCATTTTCAAAAGGTCGCATTTAGCGATATCGTTTTTCAGCAAGATCTCTCCGAGGTCTTTGGCGGCTTCGGTGAAAAGCCGGATGTTAGTACAGTTGTTTAAAAGCATATTTTCTCTCATCCTTTCGGCCAGTTCGCCGTTCATCTCAAAAGAGACGATCTTTAAGGACTTTTTGTCGTTCATTATGGCGAAATCACCGATGCTCGCGCCGATGTCTATGATGGTCCAGTTCGCGGGTATCCCGCCGTCAGGTTCGTAGCCGTGGTCGAGGCAAACTTCTTTGATGGTCCAAACTTCCATGAGAGTGCGCACCTTGAACCTTAGCCCGTTCCTGAGCGTTATCAAGACCGGTTTTTTGAGGCAGAGCAAGGGGATAAGATAAAAGTTCCTGATGCCCAGGATAATGGTAGGGATAGAAATTAAATAATACTTAAGAGCGGACAATAATTTTAATTTCATAAGGTGATCACTTTCGGTTTCTCGGAATAAAATGATTAAATAAAGACGCCGGCTTGTTCCATTAATTATAACAGAATAGTCGGGTTTTTCAAAATAGTCTAACCTGGTTAGAATTGCCGGGTTAGCAGGATAGGGAAGATGTTTGAATAGGCTTTTTGTCTTCCTGCTGTGGAATCTCCTAAATTTATATAGGTTTCCGGCATGTCGATCAAATCGTCCTCCTCACATTTTAAATAATGCCTAGCCCCTGAAAAGTGCCATTCGATAGGATCTTTACATAGACCCGTTCTCACGGGATTTAAGTCTATATAGCGCATTGCTGCCAATAATTGCATATCATCTTTGATCAGTTCCGCATAAAACCTATCTTCCCAAAAATGCCCTTTTCTTTCGTAGAGTTCGTTATACCATCGCGCATACCAGCGGTTGATCGAATGCATTATCATCGAAATATTTTCTATTTCTTCTAATTTAATCAGTAAGTGAACATGATTATTCATGATTACGTAATCATGAAGCAGGAAACCATACTTTTCTTTGCAAGCTTTTAAGATACGTTTATAGTTTTCAAAATCAGGGTTGTTTCGGATCAAAAAGGCTTTATTATTGCAACGTGTTATTACATGATGAATTGAGTGTTTATAATTAAATCTTTCTCGCTTTGCATGAGTTACAGTTAGTGCCATACAACTCCTTGTTGCGCACAATTCTAACCTGGTTAGAATTGGCAGGTTATCCCCAGAAATTCCTGTCGAGGCACCTGTAGCCGATAGCTTCGGAAATGTGCTCCACGTTTATCGTTTCCGCGCCTTCCATGTCAGCGATCGTTCGGGATATCTTGAGGATCTTATCATACGCCCGGGCGCTTATCCCAAGTTCCAATATGGCTGTTTTCAAAAGTTCCTCGGCCTCTTTCGAAAAAGTGCAGTATTTTTCGATCTCTTTCGGGGACATATAGGCGTTATACGCCAGGAGTGAGCTTTTATCGGCGAAGCGCGTATTTTGCGTCTGGTGGCATTTAATGACCCGTTCTTTTATGGCGGACGATGTCTCGCCGGTCCTTTTTTGGGAAAGTTCCTCATATTTAAGCCTTGGCACGTCGAGATGTATGTCTATCCTGTCGAGGAGGGGCCCGGAGATCTTTGAAAGGTACCGCTGTATGCGTGTAGGCGGGCACTGGCAGTTTATGGCGGGGTCCGTGAAATATCCGCACGGGCAGGGGTTCATGGCGGCTATAAGCATAAAGCGGCATGGATACCAGAGCGTGCGGTTTACCCGGGAGATAACGATCTTGCCGGTTTCGATAGGCTGACGGAGAGTTTCAAGAACGTCTCTCCGGAACTCAGGGAGTTCGTCCAGGAACAGGACGCCGTTATTCGCGAGGCTTATCTCGCCGGGGGACGCCCAACTGCCGCCGCCTACCATGGCCGCGTATGAGATGGTGTGGTGGGGCGACCTTACCGGTCTTTCCGTGATAAGTCCGTTATTTTTTAGTTCACCGGCTATACTGTACACGTTGGTAGTTTCCAGGGATTCTTCCCTGGTGAGGTTGGGCAGTATCGTGGGGAACCTTTTCGCCAGCATGCTTTTTCCCGACCCGGGCGGGCCTATCATGAGCACGTTGTGTTTGCCGCAGGCCGCTATCTCAAGGCCGCGTTTGACATATTCCTGACCCTTAACGTCGTGGAAATCCAGATTCTCATGAAGTTTGTTTTTGGCCGGCGGGCATTTCACGGGCTGGGCTTTTTCCAGCGGTTTGATCTTTTTGATATGGTCGATTATCGCGGAAAGAGAGGTACCGCCGTAGGGGTCTATTTCATCGATGGTCGATATCTCTCCGGCGTTCGGAGATGGGAATATAAATGTCCTGAATTTGTTCTTTAGCGCTATAGCTATGGGTAAGGCGCCGCGGAAAGGTTTTAACCTGCCGTTCAGAGATAACTCCCCGCAGAAAATAAAGTCGTTTATCTCGTCCTGGTCGATTGTTCTATTGGCGGCAAGAATACCAAGCGCTATCGGGAGGTCGAACCCAACCCCTTCTTTTTTTACATCAGCCGGGGAAAGGTTGACCGTTATCCTGCCGGTGGGGAAGAGGAACCCGGAATTTTTTATGGCGGACCTTATCCTGTCCCGGCTTTCACGGATGGCCGTATCCGGCATGCCCACGACGGAAAAGCACGGTAGGCCGTTCGCGAGGTCGACCTCGACGTCTACCTGATAAGCGTCCATCCCCACGACGCAGGCCGAATTGACTTTGGCTAGCATATGTTGCCTCCTTTAATTATCCCAAATAATTATCCCGAAATTTTGGATTACGCGACCTTATCGGAACTTATGCGGTAAAATCCCAGTCCCGGTCCCCGGTCAGCAGCACGTCCATTTTTTTTGCTTCTTCGACGATACACATTAATTCCTTGTTATAGCTCGCGCTTATCCCGCGCAATAGAACCAGCAGCGAGAGGTTATTTTTTACCGCTTCGATTATTCGGACCGAGGAGGCAATAAAGTCTTCCTCGGAGCCGGGGGATCGTTGACGGATAATGTTCGCGCGGATAATGTCCGTCGACGATAAGAGCTGTTTGAGGAAGATGTCGCAAGACCTGTCATTCCGGATGGAATCGATGAACCTTATGACGCGCGAACAGTGATTGTTGAGCCTTTTTTCGCACATGGTTTTCAAAGAACCGGTTGAGTATTCCATTTTTCCCCTTTTGTAGGGGCGTATTGCAATACGCCCCTACGTGGTTTCTATGGCATTTTCGATATGTTTCAAAGATTCCAACTTCCCGTCGGGAGAAAGTTTCACCGATACGAGATCGATCCGGCACGGGCTGTCCTGAAGTTTGTGCTTATTCAGGTAATAAAGACAGTTCCTTATTATATGAGCCTTTTTGTGCGGTGTTATGGATTCAAGCGGAGTGCCGAATCTCTCGGAGACTCGGCTTTTCACCTCAACGAATACCGTATAGCCGCCCCGGCTGGTTATGATGTCGATCTCGCCTAAAGGCGTTTTGTAATTCCGTGATATTATTTTGAATCCCCGCGACAAGAGGAACATCTCGGCTATTTTTTCACCCCTTTGTCCGGTAAGAACCGATGAAGAGACAGACATTTCAGGCTCGAGCTGTTTCCCTCGCCGGATAAAGTTCAATATATTTTTCAAGGACGAGTTCCTCCATTCTTTTTTGCAGTTCTTTTGAGACGGAATAAAAAGTTTTGTGCCATTTGCCGTCACGGCCTTTTTCCTGGGGCATGCTGACGAATAGGCTGTCCTTTCCTTGGACGACCCGCAGTCCTTTTACAAGGAATGTGTCCGATAACAAGATGTCGCAAAAAGCCTTGGTCGGTCCCTTCCCCTCGATCTTGTAAACGTGGTCTACTTTTATTTCGGCGGGTGTTACCATGGTATAGCCTCCTTTTTTTGTTGATAAACACATGACGAGGGCGTTCTTACGCCCTCATCTTAAGTAGACACACTTTTCGCGAAAATTCTTTCAAAAAATTTTAAAAAATTTGTAGAAGAGAGTTTTAAACCCTCCCTTAAAATTAGCGGAGATCAAAATCCGAGAAGATCTTTTCGGCGCTTTTTTTATCGTTGTGACGCCACGCTTCGCGGACCATTATCAAAATCCTCGATGTCCTGGAGTCGGAGATCCATTTGATCCCCATGAGGACGCCCGCGGATAGGAATTGCAGGAAATATTTGGGGAAGAAGAAGGAAAGAGCTATGGCGAGGGCTGAACCCAGGAACCACCGGTTTCCGCGGAGCCATTGTCTAAGGCTCCGCAGACGGCGGCCCGGCACTGATCCGGAGAGGACTTCATGCGTTTCGGAAATAAGCTTCCTACATCTTGAACAGCCCGCGAGATGTATTTCCATGGAGTCTTTTTCGACGGGATCAAGGGAGTGGCCGAGATACGCGCTTAACTTAAAGTCCGAGGGACAGATCCTGTTCATATATGTTTTCTCCTTCTATTATAGGTAGACACGTTTTTTATCGATTTTCTTTCAAAAAAAATTTATTTTTCGTCCGATAACTGGCCGAGATGTTCTCGGAGCCGCTTTTTAGCGCGGCTTATCAGCGTCGCCACGGTCTTTACGGGGATATCCATTATGTCTGCTATCTCTTTTTGTTTTTTTCCGTCGTATATGTTGAACTTTAACGCGAGTTTTTGTTTATGTCCGAGAAGAGCGATCCCTCCCTCGAGCCTCTTGATCAATTCTTTCATATGGAACTCGTCCGGGATGTTTTGTTTGGATAGGGGGATGAACGGCCTAATAGCGCTATCGTCGCTTTTTTCTGATATATCCTCCCCGAGCGGCACGGTCGCGCCAATATGGGCCAATTTACGCTGAGAATAATTTGAGGTGAAATTGATCGATACTATGACCAGCCAGTTCTCGAGGTCGGAAGAATCCCGAAGACTTTTTAATTTGTTATTTTCCCAGATAGTCATAAAGATCTCCTGGACTATGTCGAGGACATCTTCTTTAGATAGGGATAGCCCTAGTTTACGGGACTTGTATCGAACGCTTCTTATTACGAGACGATAATGCGCGTGTATGAATATGTCCCAGGCTCCGCGGTTCCCGGTTATGCATTTTTCCACTAATTCTTTGGTGTCCATAGACTCATTATACTGCTAATTTCTTTAAAAATCAATAATAATTTGATGAATAATTAAACAAATCAGACATGCGCGGCCTTCCAAAAGAAGGTGTGGGTGCCGATATTTTGGACAAAATACGGTTTTTCTATAACTTCTTTCTTTACATCTACTTTCTTAGGGCGTATAATTAAAAACTACGTCTAAAGGGCATGAAAAAAAATTCCACGCACATAACTTTACTTTAAGGAAAGGGTAGTTTTATGGTCCAAAAACCGAAGAAAATAGTTATCCATATCCGAAAATATGTTTTCCAAGGATTCTTGGCCGCGATCCCTCTTTCGCTGACGATATGGTTCGTTTATCTGATCTATGCTTTTATCGACAGTAAAGTAATGGGGTTAGTGGCCCGGTCTATGGGATTTAGGGTCCCGGGACTGGGGATCATTATGCTTGTTCTTATCCTGTATATAGTAGGCATAATAACGAGTAACGTTTTTGGAAAAAGGTTTGTTTCAATGATAGAGCATGTGCTTGGCAGGATACCGATATTAAACACGACTTATAAGATCGGGAAACAGTTATCAAGCACTCTTTCTTTGCCGGAGAAACAGGTTTTCAAGAAGGTAGTTCTTGTGGACTATTTCAAGAAAGGGGTTTGGACGGTCGGCTTTGTGACGGGAACTGTGTTTGACGAAAAGATGAACGAGACCCTTCTTAAGGTTTTTATACCGACCGTACCCAATCCCACAACAGGGTTTCTCGCGATGATCAGAGAAGCGGAAACGCGTGACCCTATGTGGACAGTTGAAGAGGGACTGAAGGTAATGATATCCGGCGGGATAATCGGTCCGGAACGGATAAAAGGGTAGGCGGACACTTTTCCGTTTGAAATTGTAAACGTTGCAAACCGTTTAGTTTCAAGGTAAAATGAGAGCATAATTTTTGCGCTTTATAGCCATGCCTTGGCTGGATCTGTAAGGCGCGCGGTAAGAAAGCCATAAAAAACAAGAGGTCGATATGAGATCGACAAAAAGTGTCGCGGGTATAGCGTTTCTTTTTGTATTTTGCGCGAGTAGCGTCACGTCGGTAAGCTTGGCCGGTGATGTGGCAGTGGATGAGATGGTATCTACCGGAAGCGGCAGTACCGCTCCGGAAAGCGCGGCGCCCGTATCTGAAGCGGCAAAAGAGGACAAGGCCTGGAGCGAGGAGATGGATAAGAAGATAGACACTACTATTGAGATATTGAACGTTATCAAAAAAGAGATACAGGACGCGAAAAAAGATGCCGAGGTCTCGGAAAAGGCCAAGCCAGCCGCTATGGTGAGCGAAGAGGAATCGATCGAAAAGGTGGCGGATACCGCCGGGAGGGCGGCGAAAGTTTGGAACAAGGTAAGTAAAATAGTTAGAGAAAAAACAGATCCAGGGACAGATAAGGGCGCGGCAAGTCTTCCCGCGGTGGATGACCAGTGGGAAAAGAACGTCAGCAAAAAGCTCGATAAAGGGATAGAGACCATGGGGGCCATAAAAAAGGCTCTCGAGAAGATGGATAAGGAAGACTCAAGCGGGACAGCCCAGCCGGATAAAACCGGAACAGCCGAACCGGATAAAACGAAATAGAGGCCGAAGAGCTGGGGGGCGTACGCCAAAACGGGGGGATTGAATGCCGGAAGATTACGCGTATAAGATACTTATTGTAGATGATAATATATCCGCGTGCAATCTTGTAAAATCCAGGCTCGAGGCGAGCGGTTACGCGGTCGTGGTCGCGCACAACGGTAACGACGGGTTCAATATGGCGGTCAACGAACAGCCGGACCTTATACTCCTTGACGTAATGATGCCTGGGATAGACGGGTTTACGGTCTTACGGCGGCTGAGGTCGGCAAGCGGGACATCGGGTATCCCCGTAGTCATGCTTACCGCTAAGGGCGAGACTGATTCTCTCATGAACGCCGTTACATTCAGGGCTAATGACTATATCATAAAACCGTTCAAGTTCGACGACCTTTTGAAGGTCATCCAGAAATATACCGAGGAATGATATAGAACGGGTTTTTTTTTTTTTTTTTTT
>CAZOMD010000007.1:13148-13446 GCA_964580895.1 uncultured Planctomycetia bacterium
GACATATTTTTACGTATAGCCGATATCCTTGAGATAAAAGGCGAAAATGTATTCAGGATAAGGGCGTATAGGACAGCCGCGCAGAATATGTTGAGCCTTTCTCGCCCCATAGAAGATCTTTGCGAAGAAGATCCCGCCGCTTTGGAAGATATCCCCGGTATAGGAAAGGACCTTAAGGAAAAGATACTGGAAATAGTCAATACGGGAGAGCTTCGATATTATGAGGGCTTAAAGAGAGAGTTCCCTGAAGGATTTATCGATATGCTGAGTCTTTCGGGGCTGGGGCCTAAAAAACTGA
>CAZOMD010000007.1:13456-23963 GCA_964580895.1 uncultured Planctomycetia bacterium
AGGCGCCTGCCGGGAAGGTAAAGTGTCTAAGCTTGACGGTATGGGGGAAAAGACCGAGGCTAAGCTCCTGGAGGCCATAGAGTATTTCAGGCGCAGCGAAGGGCGCATGCTTCTCCCTGAGGCGGACGGCTACGCGGAAGATATTATCCGATACCTTACGGGGTCGGGTGCTTTTAAAAAACTGGAAAAGGCCGGCAGCCTAAGGCGAGGGGCGGAGACCGTGGGAGATATCGATATCCTGGCGGTGGCGCGTAACGCGGAGAAGGCGATGGATATATTTACGGCTTATCCCTCCACGGGAAAGACCATAGCTAAAGGGCCCACAAAGTCCAGTATTTTGCTGAAAGAAGGGCCGCAGGTGGATCTCCGGGTCGTAGATGAGGAAAGTTTCGGAGCGGCGCTATTATATTTTACGGGATCGAAACAGCATAACGTGGAACTTAGAAAAATAGCCAAAGCGAGGGGATGGAAAGTCAACGAATACGGCGTATTCGACGTTAAAATAGAGGGGCGGGAGAAAAGGCTCGCGGGTAAAACCGAAGAAGAGATGTACAAGATGTTCGGCATGTCGTGGATAGCCCCGGAACTACGCGAGGCCATGGGAGAGATACAGGCCGCCGCAAAGGGAGGCCTGCCGCTGGACCAGCCGGAAGTGAAAGATATCAAAGGGGATCTGCACGTCCATACTTCCGTCACGGACGGGAAGAACAGCATAGAAGAGATGATAGAAGCGGCCGTAAGAAAAAAATATAAATATATCGCTATAACCGATCATTCGAAGAACGTGCGCGTTGCCGGAGGGCTGGACGAGAAGGGGATGCTTAGGCACGCCGAAAAGATAAGAAAAGCCGCGGAGAAGTTTAAGGGGATAAAAGTATTAGCGGGAGCCGAAGTGGATATCCTGTCCGACGGGAAAATGGACCTGGATGACGATGCGCTCAAGGAGCTTGATATCGTGATCGCCGCGATACATTCTAGGTTCTCTCTCGAAAGACAGGCCCAGACAAAGCGCGTATTGCGCGCGATTGACAATAAATACGTGAACATACTCGCGCACCCGTCGGGTCGCCTCATAACGGCGAGGAAGGCGATACAGGTCGATTTTGACGCTGTTTTCAAAAAAGCCGCCGAAATGAACGTTTTTTTGGAGATCAATACTCACGGGGAACGTATTGACCTTAACGACGCTAACTCGAGGCGCGCTAAAGAGCTTGGCGCGCGGTTCGTGATAAACAGCGACAGCCATGAGATAGGGCAGATGGATAACGTAAAATACGGCGTGATAACGGCAAAACGCGGCTGGCTTGAAAAAAAAGATGTGCTGAACACGTATCCTTGCGATAAACTTTTAAAGATGCTAGAGCGGTAAGATCGGGACCAGAGGTTATTAAGATGACCAAAGAGATAAAAAAACGGATAAAAGAACTTAGGCGGGAGATTTTGCGTCATAACAGGCTTTATTATACCGAAGGCAATCCGGAAATATCGGACAGCCGTTATGATAAGGTCATGAGCGAATTGAAGGAACTCGAAAAAAACTATCCGGAATATTTAGAGAAAGATTCCCCGTCACAGACCGTCGGAGCCCCGGTACCCGAAAAATTCGAAAAAGTGGCTCATGCCGCGCCTATGTTAAGTCTCGAAAGCATTAATAGCGAGGCGGAAGCGATACGTTTTGATCAATCCTCGCGCAAGGAGTCCGGGCAGGACGTCGATTACGTGTGCGAACCTAAACTTGACGGGCTAAGCATCGAACTTTTATATGAGAACGGCGTATTCGTCAGGGGGTCGACGCGGGGTGACGGCAGGAACGGGGAAGATGTGACGCTGAACCTTAAGACCATCTCCGACGTGCCGAGGGACCTTAAGAACGACCCGCCGGACCTTCTTGCCGTGCGCGGAGAGGTCATAATGCACATAAGAGATTTTAACGAGCTTAACAGGAAAAAAGCGGAGATGGCGGAAGATACTTTCGCCAACCCGCGCAATGTCGCCGCTGGTTCATTGCGTCAGCTCGACTGGAAGATAACCGCCCAGCGGAAATTGCATGTTTATTGCTATGAAATACTGGCGATATCGGGTAAGGCGCCTTTGACCCAGCGGGAGGCGTTGGATATGTTAAAAGGATATGGGTTCAAAATAGTGCCGGACGCGAGGGCTTGTAGAGATATTAACGAGGCAATCCGTTATCATCATGAGCTTGAATCTAAAAGGAACGATCTTAATTATGAGATCGATGGTGTGGTCTTTAAAATAAACGGCGTAGAAACGCAGAAAGCGCTCGGCGCGAGGACAAACAACCCAAAATGGGCCGTCGCTTACAAATTTGAGCCGAGGAAAGAAATTACGCGGGTTGAGGATATAATCGTTCAAGTGGGGCGTACCGGGGTCCTGACCCCGCTTGCTCTACTTCAACCGGTCGAGGTCGGTGGGGTGCTTGTTTCCAGGGCGTCGCTCCACAATATGGATCAGGTGGCCAGGCTGGGGATAAAGATAGGGGACCATGTTAAGATAGAACGGGCCGGTGACGTGATACCGTACGTTTCGGAAGTCGTAAAAAATAAAAGGTCCGGCGGGGAAAAAGATTTTCATATGCCCAAAAACTGTCCGAGCTGCGGGACTCATCTACAGAAAGAGGATGTTTTTTACAGGTGTCCCGCCGGGATCGCCTGTTCGGCCCAGGTCAAGGAGGCCATAACGCACTACGCCAGTAAGGGCGCGGTCGATATCGAAGGGTTTTCGGAAAAGACCGTCGGACTTTTATTCGATATCGGTCTGGTCCGGAGCGTTTCGGATGTGTATAAATTAAAACGGGAAGATCTTTTGCGCTTGGAAGGTTGGAAGGATAAAAGGACGTCGAATATACTGGAGGCCATCGAAAGGTCCAAGCATGTCCAACTGGCAAGATTTATTTATGGCCTGGGTATAAGGAACGTGGGGCAGCACATAGCCGTTCTTCTCGCGGATAAGTTCGGGTCGCTTGAGAAGATTTCCTCGGCAAAATACGATGAGCTCATTGAGATCAAAGAGATCGGTCCGGAGATAGCGTTAAGTATAGTTTCGTTCTTCAAGGAAAAAAGTAATATGGATGAAATAGATAAACTAATAAAAAACGGGGTCGTAGTAAACCATGAAAAGAGATGGGGTAGAGGGAAATTAAACGGGAAAAAGATCGTTTTCACCGGGTCGCTTGGCACTATGACGCGCTCGGAAGCCAAGAGGATAGTTGAAGCTGAGGGCGGGGAAGTGGTATCGAGTGTAGGTTCTTCCGTTGATCTTGTGGTTTTAGGAGAAAATCCGGGGTCTAAGCTTGACGAGGCAAAAAAGAAGGGGATAAAGATCCTTTCCGAGGAAGAATTCAAAAAAATGCTGTAAATACATAACATATCTAAAACATTAGAGATATAAAGGGGACACAAAGGCGCATGCTAAATTAAACATGCGCCTTTTTTTCAATTATTCATACCGGGGTATTGTTTGTCCACACCGGGTGTGGCCAAAAGGCTGGGCCACACCCGGTGTGGACAAAAGGTTAAATAGGAAAAAGTGAGGTATTTTGAGGTTGATGATAATACATTAAGTGCTATAATGAAAAGACCGTTTTGGTAAAATAATAAAAAGAAAGAAACCCTGCTGGAAAAGTATATAAAGGACTTTTAAGGCAGGGTTTCGCGCAATTAGAGTAAGTTAAAGTTTTTATTAAGGGCCGCGTTAAACATAAAAGAGGAAAAAATGGACAAGATGAAATCAAGTATGTTTTTTAAAGCCGTCAGCATAGCGGTTATAATATCGTTCCTGACATTCGATATAACCTGGGCATATCCGCCAGATTCCGCTCCCCTCGGGGCCTCGAAACCGCGTACTCTTATGCCGGAACTTATGTTCAATCCGGCTCCCATGGCGGACAGCTCGGGGAGATTGCAAGAGACCGATTTCTCCAACATAAAGTTCAGACTTTCCGTGCTTGATATAGCTAAAGCTCTTTTTGAGAATAATTTCAGTTTTAATCATCTCGCGACTGTAATGCGGGCGGAGCTCGGGGATAACCTTGACGGCATAGTTATCGATAGTGTCGTTCCCTTAAGCTATCTCGACGAAGTGCGGAAGAGCGGCCGGGAAAAGGCGGTTTTTCCCGAAAAGATAGAACAAAACGATGTGTTGGTGGTCCTGTATAAGAGAGATAACGCCGAGGACAAGATCCTTTTTGTTACACCCAAGACTAACGCGGAGGCGTTAAAGGAGATCGCAGGTTTTGATTTTTCCATATCAGACCGGGCCGAATACGCCGCGAAAATATTGCCGCGCGGATATCGAGAATACGCTGAAATGTTGGCTATCGGAAAAAGCGGTGGAAAGTCCCAAGAGCGACTGGGGGAAGTAAAAGCCGCGGATAATTCGACCAAGGTGCTGGAACTTTTGGCGGAAAGAGACAGGACGCCTGAACTTAACGCGGACACACTTAATAAGGCGAGGCACCTTATCAAGGTGGCGCGCGCGTTCAGCGTTATAAACGAGAGAAGCCATGTTTCGGAGACGCTGAAGGAAGCGTTGGAATATCTTAGACGCGAGACCGAATTTAGCCCAACTTTATTTTACGTAGAACTGGCGGAAGCGTACATGGAGCTTTTAGGCGATGTTGAAAAAGCGGAAAAAATAATAAATGAAGGCGAACGTGAAATATACGCGGGAAGTTTTGAATTCCCCGAATCGACGTACAGGGAAGAGATCGCCGAGGCGAAGGAGATGATAGCGGCTTACCGCCTGGACCAGGCGGATGGCGAAAACGACAAAACATCCGGTCTCAAGAAAGAGGACGAAAAAGGTCCCGCGGGGAACTTTAAACCCGTTTCCGGACTTTGGTGGGCGGTGTTTGCCGGGAAATTAAGCGCTTCCGGCTTTGGCTTAGCCTGGTGGCAGTATACGGTACATCAGACGGCTACCAGTATCATGGTGCTGAGCCTCGCGGCTGGTATATATTTCGCGTGGGCGGCTTTCAAGTATCACAAGATAGGGAAAACAGCATTTGACGCCTTCGTGAAATGGGATAACGGCGACTGGACATATTTAAGCGATAGTTTTATCAAAAAAACGCCTGTCGCTAGGACCGATAGCCGAGGGATACATAAACTTCGCGGGGTATTCGACAATATGACGGATGAAGAAGTAAAACGTGACATATTGCAGCATGAGTACGTGGAGCGCAGATTAATACGCGAGGAAGGGTTCGGGACGCATCCGATACTCCAACGTGTCGCGCACGGGATAGCGATGCTGTCGGTATTGCCTTTGGTAAATAACAAGATATTCGAAAAGTTACCGGGGCTTGAGGAATTTACCGAAAGCGTTCCATGGAACAGACCGACTCAAAAATACGATGGGACAAGTTATCGATGGAAGTGGTATAAAAGTTCACCCTCGGAATGGTTCGAGAATGTAAATTATAAATACAGACGATTTTCTATTTTTGAGACGAAATTTGTCGCCTATTTAGCCGTCAACGCGGCTCATTTATTTGTTGTCGGAGGATGGATGTTGGCACTTTTGGGATTAGTATGGGGTGCGATAAGCGATCCTGCCGCCTCCGGTATCGGTTCGTTTTTTGCCAGCCCTGCAGGGGGCATAATCCTCATGATTTATCTTGTCGTGTCGGGAGTTCTTTCCTCAGACCATATAAATGCCAAGGAACGCGGAATACACGAAAAATATAAAGACGACAACTGGGCCGGAGATAAAGAGGCGTTAAATCGCCATCCCTTGATCTACGACAGCGTTTATCCGCGCCCGGCGGAGAAACCCGAAAAGGTCGAAAGGAGCGCGGGTGATACGCACGCGTTCAAATCGGCCTATGCCGAGGCGGCGAGCCTGGTTTCGTTCATATTCGGCGTTATATCCTTCGAGATATTGCGCGGCCTGGAAGGCAGCTGGAGCGCCACATTTACATCCATTACAAGCGGGGATATCGGCGCGATCTCACTTTTCGCCTTAAGCGTCTATTTTGTTGCCGCGATGTTTAAGTTCGCGTATATCGGTGACACGGTCCGGGGCGCGCTTATCGCGGATGGGCTCGCGCACAGTGACGCGAGACGCGCGCCGATCGCTTTGAGCACGGGCTGGCGGCACGAGGCTTTTAAATCTTTAACGTCTTATGTCCGGAAGAACATCACTTTGCATGAGGCTTTCAGCAATGATCTTAAAGGGATGCTCGCGATGATGCCGCTTGCGGGGTTTTTCCTGAAAGACGACTATAAATTAGCGGATATGAAGGAATATCTTTATGAAAGAATAACCGTCCAGCACGATCTTATCGCGATCTCGACCGTTCTTCAATCAGACCTGTTTGGTCTTCGGGAGTTCGCGCTCAGCGTCGTAAGGGATGAGATCACCGATTTTGACGCGCTCGGGACGATCATGTGGTACTTTTCTCGGGAGGGAAATGACGATCGGGAAGCGCGCGAGGCGGCTATCGACGGGCTTTTCAGGATAGGCGGAGAAAGAGCGCTCCAGGCCGTGAGGGCGAATGTCGCTGCGCAGATTGCAAATACCGGGATGAAACCGCCGCTCGCTTCCGCGGAAAAGCTGACAAGCCTTATAAACGAAAAAATCGATAAAAAAGTAGTAGGGTTAATAGCCGGGTATCATCTCCCTTATGGGGGAGCGGCGGCTACGATAATCAAATTCACTGATGATACCGCAAGTCTTATGCGCCTTTTTGAAAAAATAAAGAAGGATGAAATAAGGGAGATATTTAAGGCACATGTCAAAGCTTCAAGCGTCTTGCGTGACAATGTCGACGAGCAGACTGCTATTTATATCGTTCGGGCGTACTTTAAGTATAAAAATCTATCGCAGCTTGAACGGATTCGAGAAGAAGAGATAAATGCTTTTGTGACGGTTTTACTAAAAGAGGTAAATTTTATTCTTGCCGACGTAAGCCCGAAGGCGGCGGATTATGACGCAAAAAAGGCCATTGACGAACGGCTTGGAGCCCTTATCGAAAGGCCCGATAAACTTACGGTACTCGTGAATATGGAGATGGAACTCGCGAAGGCCGTGAAAGAAAAAGAAGCAGAGAAGCCGGAGATCTCAAAAGAAACACCGTCGGCGGAAGCCATCCAGAAAGAAAGAATAAGGACACTTAATCTCTTGTATGGGATGGGGCTGACCGTTATAGCGGTTAGTATTGGCGTGGGTCTGGAAAGCGTCATTTCTTATTTTATAAGAGCGCTAGATAGCCTTCCCCTCGCGGAACATCTCGCGCTTATAGCGTTAGGAGTAGTGGGGGCATATTCTTTTTTCACGTCAGCAAGGTATTTAAGGCTAACAAGCAAGATGTTCGGCGCGATCCAGGATTACTATAAAGGCCTCCCGAGCGAAGTCGATTACGAATTTGAGGAGAGCCCCACGTCGCTCGGGCAGCTTGCGCTGAACGTGATCGAAGGCAAGGGAAAACTCCATCCGGCCGTTCGGTCCCTGCCGGAAAGATACAAGAGATTGCTCGTGTTATATAGCGAAGCGGATAGCGCTTTCGGCGGTTTTGTGAGGACTTTGCCCCTAATATCGCGTTACGTCAGGACGGGAAAAGAAACCCGACGAGATGAGATCGAGGCCGCCGCTCGAGAAGCCTGGGAGGGGATAATAAACGGCGCGCGGCGGGAAGTCTACAAAGATTTTAAATTACCCGGCACGGCATACCTCGCGGAATCGGGATTTTACGATGATCTTGGCTTTTATACGTATATGATTTCACTCGACCTGCCTGAGATAGAATTCACCGGCGCTGATATCGATGATTTTAGGGAAGGCATTGTAAGGCCCATCATCGAAAGCGGCCTGGACACGGCAGAAGCGAAAGAAGCGGTCAAGGACGCTGTTTCAAAGATAACTGTCAAGATAGTACCCAGAAAAGAGATCGAGCCGGCACTTTACGCGGAAGGAAAAGTGAAAGACGGCGATGTGACGGTACATATCGATCTGGCAATAGCCCATGACGCCGTAAAGCAGCCTAAGCCCGGGGAAAATACGCCGGGAAAGATATATACGACGCTCATATTGGCGGGTATTATTTTTGGCGCGATGCTGGCGTTATCCCATGCCGGGCAAAACGCCGCGCAGGGATCAGCCGGCGTTTCATTCAGCGATTATATACCTATTATGGTGGTTCTCGCGGGTCTCATAGGGGGAAAGTTCCTTATATCAAAAGTCCCGAAGATCCTGGAACGCAAAAAAGCGGAGCTTGCCGCGAAATTGGGGAAGAGAGAAGGAATATTATCTAATCAGGGTTTTTTGTCTGACGACATGCAGGGGTTAAGTGTTTTAATCATGGCATTATGCGTTTTTACTCTGGCTTTGTCAGATCTGATCACAGATCGGAAACAAATAGATCCGCCCGCGTCCGGACAGGCGATAGTCCGCAGTTTACCGGAGGCGGACCCGGAGATAAACAGGCTTATAACCGAGATCAAGAATAGCCGTCGGATATGGCAGGGCGATGAGACCGTGAGTAAGCTCATTAAAAAAGATAAAGCCGCGATCCCGGCTGTTATAGGACTTTTATTCTCCGAAAAGAAAAGTAACAGGGTTATCGCCGCGGACATTCTGGGAGAGATCGGCGATGAAACGGCGCTCAAAGCCCTGGAGATATCCGCAAAAGAAGAAGGTTATATAAAAGCCAAAAGAGCGGCAAAAGAAGCTATCGAGAAGATAAATAAAAGGTTAGGTAACCCAGGCCGTCCGGGGATGGGGATGAAGAAGAGTCCGTTATTAAACGCGGGAAACCGCGCGAATGTCTTTCGAAGTGATAAAGGATATGCAGAGGACTGGATCTTGCCTATAGTCGGAGGTGTGCTGCTACTGACCGTGGGACTACTTGTAGCGCCTGTGCAATATGTCAAGTGGCAACATGATAAAAAGATCCTTTCTCCGGCAAAATCCGCGTTGATCATGCAGGAACTACCGGTATTCGATCCCGGAGTCGAAGCTCTCCTACAAGAATTGATGGAAAAATATAATTGGAATGAACGTCAGTTCGATATTAGAGAAAAGTTGATCGAGAAAGGCCCGGCCGCGCGCCCCGCGATGGAGCATCTCTTGTTCCACGCTAACCGGCATTTTAGAAAAATAGCCGCGGAAATCTTGGCCGAAGTCGGCAACGAGACAAGCCTGGACGCGCTTAAATATTCCGCGGGAAATGACGCCGATACGGAGGTAAAAGAAGCCTCAAAAGGCGCGATAGAAGCCATAAAAAATAGAAGAGCCATTATGGAGATCACGCCTCAGGATAAGATTAAGTCCATTCTGCCGGGAGTGTTCGCCGCGTTTGGCCTGACGGGTCTTATCCTCGTCGCGATAAAGGCGATAGCGTCTTCGGTGGCTTACGCCGGAGGAAAAGCCGCAGAGGGGTCCGCCGGCGGCTGGATCGGTGATCTTGCGCTCGTTACTGCAGTTTTGGCGGTCCTCACTATCGGGATAAAATTCCTTATGACAAACGTCCCGGAAATATGGGATAAGGCCAGCCGTTCTTTCAAGGATATAGGAAAGACCCCCGACCTCAGCGTACTTGATATGCGTGAAGAAGCGATGAGATACAGTTCCACGGGCGGTGTTCTTGAAGAGATGTTTTCCGACGGGAAATTACGGAAAGGTACCGGAGAAAAAATATTAAATACCATCAAAGAGCGTAGATATAACGACATCGACGAGATACAGAGCGACGTGGTCCTTTTAACGGCCGTCATCAACAAAGCGCTGTGGATGAAAGAAGGCCGCGAAAAGGTGATCATAACGGCCGTGAATAAACTTGGGGAGATACTCGCCACAAGATCCGTGAAAAAAGATGCCGCCGAAACGAATAATCCGTATTACCGGAGCGTTATGGTCTCCGAGGAGATCGTTGATCTTGTCAGGTACGGGCTTAGCGACGATGAACTTTTCGCGGTAAGTGGCGCGCTCCGAAAGGGAGGCGCGAAGACCTTCCGGATAAGGCTCTTTCTTTACCTGCATAGTCTTATATCCGGCGAAGCCGGGGACGATGAAATAAGGGAGATGACAATAAAACGTACGGAATGCATCGTTGACGGCGCGAAATTCTCGATAGACGAAGCCGTAACGATACTCATGGACTACCTTAAGAACGGGAACAAAAAATTGAGAAGCGTGGCGGCGGAGGTCATAGACACGATCGGTTATAAACATGGCGAGGACGTGCTCGTAAGAATGCTTAGTCCGGAAAAAGCGCCCTCGGCATATAATTCATACGTGGAGGGGAAACTTCTGGAGATAGGGAGCCTAAGGGCGGTCATCTACGTTTTTCTTGCCGAGAATAACATAAACTGGCTTATACACTTTATGAGCGATAAAGAATACCGTTATAGGGCCGTAAAGGTGAAGAATGATCTTGAGGGGGATGTCCAGGGCGCGATGGTTTCGGCGCTTCTCGAGGCTCTCGGGCACGCCGACCCCGGGATAAGGTCTTCCGCGTGCCAGGCGCTCGGGCGGATTAAAGATCCAA
>CAZOMD010000007.1:23973-41212 GCA_964580895.1 uncultured Planctomycetia bacterium
GCCGTGAAAGATAAAGACAAAATGGTCGCGTTATGCGCGATCGAGGCGGTCCGGAATTTTGGCGACCCGGAAGCGCTCGAAACGCTGGAAAAGATAACGACGGATAAAGACGCCGATAAGCTCGTTAAGCAAAAAGCGGAAGAGGCCATCGGCGCGCTTATCCACCGCCGATTCACGCTAAAAGGGCTCGAGACGTGGGAAAATCATTTAAAGAACATAACGATAGCGCTCGTCGTTATTGCGGCAGGTCTTATTGTCACGGGCTCATCGCCGGTATATACGAGGGGTATCGCCGCTCTTGCCGCCGCGTATTCCCTGGCGGGTTATTCGCGGTATAAAATGTTATTGGACAGCGTAAAAGGCAAACGATCCGGTAAAGGCGTTTCAGAAGATGTCGCGAGAGAGACGGGGTTCAGGTCGGATAGTTTTTACAGCCTTCCGGAGGCACACCGGGAACTCATCAATTTTAACCTGGCTTTTTCCGGGGAGATAATGGGCAATATTTCAATGCTCCCCGGCACGCACGCGTTTCTTAAGACGATCCTGAAGGGGAAATATTCCGACGCCCAGAAAATAGCGGAACAGTTCAGGAAAGCGCATTCAAGTTCGGCGGGCGATCTTATCGAAGCGGCCGGGTCCGGGAACCCTATTATCAGGGATGAAGCGTTACAGACGATCTCCGTTTTGAGGAATGTTATCACGCTTGAATGGCTTTTGCACGACGCGGTCGAAAGACAGGACGCGGAACTTGAGAATATAGTTTTGGGATGCCTCATAAATATAGGAGGGCGCGTGGCGCTCGAGGCGGCGACGAGCGGTGTGGCCGAAGCGCTCTATAAACGTCTGGAGCCCGGTGTCCAGACGGAGAAGAGGGAAGAACTAATAAAAGCTATCAAAGATATATGCTCGCGGATAACCGATGTCAGGGACGTAGAGATAATCAAAAAAATGGTCACTTATTACGGTACGCGTACAGGCGCTGAACAAAAAATATTTTTGTTAGCCAGCGACATAAAAGCTTTTAATAACGCGTATAGAGATTTTTCACGGATCATAGGCATAAAGGCGCAATCCGCCACGTTCCCGAGGGTCTTCCGCGCGAACAATAAAAAAACCGGCGAACATTCGTTGAAGCCCCAGGATGTAATACGATGGGCCAGGAGAACGGCCGTGGTTTCGGCGATAAGTTTCGTTGCCGGGATATGGTTCGCGCTACATCCATTATCGATCGGTTCTTTCTGGGACACTGCCGTTCTCGCGGGTATGGGGCTGTATTTTACCTGGGCGGCTATACGGTATTTTTCGATCTTCAAGGACATTATCAGATCTTTGGCGTATTACCATAGAGAAGGACATATGCTCGGCGAACCCAATTACGAGAATAATATCCTCCGTGATGTAAGCAGCGCCGTCCGCCGTGATATAGCCCATACCGATGGTTACAGAGATATATCTTTCACGGCTATTTTAGAAACGGCGCCCAGAACAGCGGGGTATATAACCCTCCACGAGGCGTTTGAGAGCCACTCGTGGGGTATGGTGTCGATCCTGCCCGGGGTGGCATGGTTCTTCCGGAACGTATCTACAAAAAAGTACGAACAAGCGAAAAAACTCGAGGACGAATATTTAAGGGTCCTTGACGAAATAGGGTCTTTGAACGTGGATTCGATGGTGGAAGGGATAGACTCGGAGGTACGGGAACTTTCCGACGCTGTCGGGGAAATGGTCTCCGACATGACATCCGGGGATGAGGTGGTCCTGCATGAGGTCTTTCTGAAAATGCTCCAGAAACCGCGCCTCCGGAAAAAGAATATAGATCTTATCCTTACCGTAGTCGTGAGCTATAGCAGGATGAACCTCCGCGCCGCCTCGGAAGCGGCTTTGAGCGTTGTGAAAAACCAGACGTATAACGCGGAAGAAAAAGAAGTGCTCGCCGAGGTATTCGAATCGATACTTGACGTAAGGAGCCAGGTAGCTTACGTGCTTCTGGATCTTACAGGCAGAGATCTAATCGTCGCTTTGGAGGATTCGAAGGAGTACGGATTAACTCCCGATATGGTCGATCATCTTATAGAATTCATATCGTTCAGGGACAAAAGTTTTAGGATACCCGCGGCGCAGGTGCTGGCCTACTGGCGCGTTAAGGAAGCCGTCGATCCCCTGATACAGATGTTCAGAGACGGGGATAGAGAAGAGAGGGAAGCCGCCCGAGAGGCGCTCGAGACGATAGTGCCGAAAGAAGAAGAGCTGACCCAAGATATTCCAGATGATGATCTCCACGCCTTTAGGCCCGGCGACGCTTTGCTCGCGAGGCGCGTAGCGTTATTTTTTGCCGTAGCTTCTTTAGCGGTTACCGGGATGGTGTTATTTTTAGGGGATATATCTTCGTGGCAGACGAAGGGTATAGGCGGGGCGATATACGCTTTAGCGATGTATTTATTCTATTCTTCCGAGTTCCGGTACGCGTTTCTTCACGAAGCGACTGTCGGTTCTCTGGAAAAATACACAAGAGATCTTGGCAAAAAAGAGGTAGAGGCTATAGCCATAGCCTCGAGCGACGGTTATCGCCATGATGCCTTCGGCAGGCTTTCCCGGAGGCAGCAGGACCTTATTACATTGCATGAGGCTTATTCCCATTTTATGGGGATGATCCTTATCCTGCCGGGCGCGGCAGAGTTCTTTATTAACGTGTCCAACAAAAGATTTCTCGCCGCGAAAGACCGGGCTCTCGTCCGCGAGAAAGCGTTCTCGGATAATTTCAAAAAAATAAACGAAGCCGTAAGGTATAACCACGAGGCTAAAAAACATGTTATTGAGAATATTTCCGGGATGATAGACACGCGGCTTCTCCTTAAGATATTCAGCGAGTATCTCAAAACCGAACCCGAGGTAGCCCTCGCGGCCGTCAGGCGGCTCGAAAACCTGAAAGACCCGGAGATGGTGGACGTTTTGGTGTCCGCTCTTAACGCGGGTGGCTTGAACAAAAATATGCGCGACGCTATATCTAACGCGTTATTCAGGATAGGGGAGTTCAAGTTAGTCGATAAGTTGGACGATAAAATGCAGATAAATGTTCTGAAAGCGAGGACCTATTACTTTCTCGCGATGCCGTACGAAGGGGCGAGGACGATGTTATCGTCCCTTATCCATGACGATGTGGTCAAAATGGCGCCGATCCTAAGCGAAGCGGTCCAGAGTGAAGATGAACAAATAAGGACCAACGCCGTTAAGTCGGCCGCCAAGACAGACTCGTTCTTCGCCGAAGAGATATTGATAAACGCGCTCAAGGCAAGGCCGGAACCGGGATATATTGCGCTTTACGCGGAAGGACTCGGGGAGCTGGGGAGCGAGAAGGCCGTAGATCTTTTAATCGGGACCCTGGCGCGGGAAAATATCGCTGAGGAAGATTTTCAGGCGGTCAGCAAGGCGCTTAAAGACATAGGTACCGCGAGATCGACCGCGTTTTATTTTATGGCTAAAGGTAATGTGGACAGCCTGGCGGAGCTGGCAAAAATACCGGGGTTAACAGCGGTGCTGAAAGAAGGCGTATTTCACAAGAACGGTACGGTCAGCGAGACGGCCCTTCTCGCGGTCGCGCGGTTAGGCCTGATCAAAGACGTGCTCAAGGGCCGTGAAGGCCACGCCTTTAAGCCGGCCTCGGCGCGCAGCGCGAGCAGGACATTTTTCGTGATATCGCTCGCGGGCGTACTGATCTTTTCACTTTACGCGTATTTTGGGCCGGATAATTACAGTATCTCCGAAAAGATCATCACTTTGACGGCGCTATTCTTATCGGCATATTCTTTGATCGCGGGGAAACGTTTTCAAACGGTATACAGGGATACCTACAAAGCTATATTTGATCACGTTTTTGCCGGCGAGGACATAACCGATACACATCTATTGGCGGACGGGTCCTATCTTTACGAGGCCGAAAGGATAACTAAGACCACTATCGCGAGCTCGGACTGGTACAGGCATCCGGCGTTTGAGAATTTGCCGGATAATACAATGAAACTTGTCCTCATCCATGAATCCTTCAAGGACCACTTCTCTGGCATGCTGGCCATGCTGCCTGGGGCGGTACGAATATTATCAAGGGAGCGGATGAAGAGCGTCGATAGGGAAATGGAACCACACCGGTTTTTACGCAGTCTCAAAGAGGAGGATAATGTAGATATACACGCGTTTAAAGCGAAAGACGCGAGTTCCGCCGGAGTAATTTCGATCCTCTGGGCCGTTGTCTGCCTCATGGTAGGCGCGGCGAACCACTTGATACTCGGTTGTGATCACTGGGCTGTTACGGCGGCTTTCGAATCGGCCGCGGTGTTTTTGTTATGGAGTTCAGCAAGATATTTTTCGGTCGCGAGTGCCATAAGTAGCGCTATAAAAAGGAAAATGCCGGATGAAAGTTCAATCGACTCTATGGAAATAGCCTCGAGCGACGGATACCGCCACGAAGCGTTCAAGCTCCTTTCCGGAAAACACGCGACATTTATTACGCTTCACGAAGCGTTTGAAAGTCATTTTTTGGGCATGATCGCCATGATGCCGATAGTGAGCTGGGCGTATATGAAATATTCGAATAAGGCGGTCGAAGCGTTCGAAAAAATGGAAGAGTTTTGGACCTTGTGGAATAAGGCGGGGTTAAAAAACCCGGCATGTGTGATCAGCGCTATCCGGTCCGGGAATATCCGCGTACAAGACCGCGCAAGAAAAAATATTTCCGAAATGGAAGATGTGGGTCAGCTTTTGGAACTATTGGAAAGTTTTAACGCGAACGAAACGGGTTTCAAGCTTACCGTTATCAGGCGCCTCGGAGAGCTTAAAGACCAGCGCGTCGTGGATAAGTTAGTGGCGCAGTTGAACGATGAGATAATAGAGTCGAGTGTGTATCACGAGATCATATTAACGCTAGGGAAGATAGACGATATCAAGGCCCAGATATTCTGGGGTTTAGCGACGGGTCAGGAGGCTTGCGGGCCGCTGTCGAAGGCGCAGGTGCTTATACATGAGAACGAGGAAGGCATCGTAAGACCCATATTGGAGGAAGCTCTTGGCCACAATAGGGAAGCGATATTCGAAAGCGCCGTAAGCGTTATAACGCAAATGCCGCTCTCTTACGGAGAAGAGATCCTCATGAACGCGCTTAAGGCGAGGCCGGATGAACATCGTATCGGGAAACTGAGCCGGGCCTTGGGTAAACTTAAAAGCGAGCGCGCGGTGGAACCCTTAATAGGGCTCTTAACGGGAAATTATGAAAGAAGCGAGAATTATTGGGCCATAGTGGAAGCCTTGGAAGAAATCGGGACATTGAAGTCCAAGGTGTACGCGTATCTCTTAAGAGGGAATCCGGACCATGATGAGAAGATCATCGCGCTTTCGGCTACAGGGGATATTACGCCTGTCATAGTTGAAATATTGGGCAGGGATAACGCGAGCTTTAACCAGGCAAAGATATTTAACCAGGTGCAGATACGCGCCGCGCTGGTCATGAGCAAACTGCCGAAGAATGACGAAAGCGTCAAAGCGTTGATAGGATTATTTGGGAGGATCCGCGAACACAACCTTTTTAAGGCTATCTGCGAGACTTTTGGCAGATTGAAAGCGGAAGAAGCCGCGAGAGTTCTATTCTATGACCTGACCGATTATGATCTAACGGTAAAACTCACGTTCGGAGAGAATAGCGCCAGAGAGGAAGCGATAATGAAAGCGCTCAGGGCGATATGGTCCTTAGAATCGAAGGTCTATCTATCTCTCGCCGAAGATAATCGCGACGGATTAAAAATGCTTATCGAGGGGGGAGATGATATCCTGCCTATACTTGAGGATATTCGCGATAAGCATCAAAGCAACGTTCTGAGAACAAAAGCCCTGGCGGTTATCGATATGGTAAGGGTAAGCAGGATAAAAAAAGAGCGCGAAGCGGCCGCGGCGTTCAAACAATACGATGATGCCATCAGCGATACGGCTTCACTTGCCGGGGTGGACGCTATTTTTTCCGATCTTGACGGTGTGGACAAGGATCATAGTGAAGAGTACGTTCCCGATGAGACAATATCGGCCAAACGCGATCTATCCGACATGGGGGTCCGCAATATCACGGTTAGCGGGGCGCCTTATGATAGATTTATCGCCAAGATGAACGGCTCGGAAAGAATAGCCGGCATGGTCGGCGAGATGCCCTATTATGCTATGGTGGCCGGCGGGAACGAGGGATATGTTTTTAATAAGGATGGAGGCGATTCCTCTATCCCCGGTTTTAATAACGGTATATTGGGTACGGATCAGGAGATCACGCTATTGCAAAATATAGCCCGGGATGTTCTTTCGCGAGTAGCGGAAGAGGCGGGCGGGAAAGAAGCTTTTGAAAGGATAAGGATAAAAATAACAAGGACCAGTATAATAATCGATCCCAGCGGAGATGAAAAAATAAAGGCTTTGAAACCCCGTATCGCGGATATGATACGCTCAAGAGTTCTGGAACTACAAGAAGCAGGCGCGTTATGCAATAAAAACATCGTCGTTGAGTATTCGGCTAAAACAGTAGACATAATGCCTGACTCAAAAGGCGCAAGTGTTATCCAGATGATAAAGCTCCTGGGATTGAAGAAGGTGACCATTATCGCGGATAGTATCGGCACCGAAAGGTCGCCCGGGAACGATAGAAGTATGCTGACCTTGACGCGGGAAAAGTTGCGCGAAGCCGGCATCGACTGGGAAGTCGACCTTCTCAAATTCTACGTGGGCCGCGAAAAGAACGCCGAAATACCCGAAGACGTGATCGTTGCGCCCCAGGGCGAGAAAGAGACCACCCCGGCTCTCAAAATATACGGCGCTATAAATGAGGCGAAACGCGCCGCGATCAAGACAGCTAAGGAAAACGCCGAACTTACTCCGGACGGCGCGGATAGCGACGATACCGTGAAGACATTTTCCGTCGAAGAAGCTAAAGCCGCGGATACTTCCGACGGAGCGGTTGTGACCGTGACGGATGAGCCGGGTATTAACGCCGGCGAAGGTGATTACGCGAGAAGTGAAACAGGCGTGGAGATCCAAGGCGCGCCCGTCGCAGCGGAAAAAGATGCCGTGGTAGAGCAAGAAACCGCCGCGCCCGGCGCGGAAAACACTTTTGAAAAGTTGGTCGCCGCCGGGAATCTGATAATCGAACATATATCGAAAATGGGGAAGGGTTTTGATGTGTTGTTTAAGCTTAGCTCGGAACAAAAACCGTCGATCCTGAAACGCGAACTCGAAGACCTGTTGGAAAGTGTCGATGACATGAGAAGATATGGTTTCAAAATAGATGGAAACGTGCTTGAAGCGGAAAGTTATATCCGTGAAAATATCAATACGCTGGTAGATGAAAAAGAAATATCCAAGTCCAGTGAGCCGGCTTCGTCCCAGGGAGGTTCGGGCGAAATCGCGGGTGACGCGTCAAAAGATGCCGCTAAAAAGACAACGATAGGTCCCAAAGAAAAAGTTCAAGAACCGATAGCCAAAAAAACCGTAAAAACACGGGAAAAGCGGGAAGACAAAGAAGTAACGGAACTTTTCGAAATAGTCGAGGAGACGATAAATAACCGCCGGGCGAAACTAGTAAGAGAAGGGAATATCCTCGTGGATCATTTGAACGCGAGCATAATGCTGAAGTCGCTTGAAGAAGACCTTCCGGCAGCGGAGATCAAAGACCGGTTGTCGAATATCCTTGAATCAATGGAGGAAATGATCGATATGGCTGATAGAGGCATGGCCGGAGTATCGGTGGGAGAAAGAGAGAAAGAGGCGTATTCTTATGCCCGCGAAAATATCGGCGCGGTCGAAGCCGACGCCATCGTCGCCGGCATCATAGTGCTTGCCAGGGATGCTAAGCGTGACAACGAGAAATTAATAATCGGTCTTGAGACCGACTGGATCCCGGGATACAGCGAAAGGTCTTTGCAGCATAACGCGATATATCCACTCATGAAAGAGATCGGTTCGCTTGATAAGTATTTCAAGGACATGGGGCTTGATAATGTGATAATAATTCAGGGTAAAGGCGACGGTCTCGCGAACGAGATTCTCACTAAAGCGAAGGATACGTCGACAAAACTTGAGAATGTCATAGTGCTGGCGTCCAAAGCTACCGTTGAAACTTCGACAGGGTTTGCCGTTCTTAAAAGTACGCCGGACGAACGGCGCGCTTTTATCGCGGCCATTGACCCGAGTCAGCTTGAGCTTTCATCAAAAGATGGGATGAAGTTCCCGAGCGTGAAGATACTTGAGATGCTGGCGATAGCGATAGACCTGTCGGCTGGGAAAGAAAGGCCTTCCGCGTCCATTATCTACAGTTATGATAAAGAATTGAGGATAGTCGTATTTATCCCGAAGGCTGAACCCGTGGACTACGAGGCGCTTAAGGCCGGATACGAGGCCGACCGCAAGGCGCTCGTGGCGGCGTAACGCCGGTTAGCCGGTTGATCAATTCCGTAGAACGTGGGACGTTCGCTCGTTTCACTCGCTGGGACGTAGGACGACGTTAGTTAGCCGGCTTGCCGGTTAACCGGTTACAAAGAACGTGGAACTTCCATTTCCGGGAATTGACCGTGTTATCATTTCGCGGTACAAGTCATTTCCCGGAACTGGAAGTCCAGAGCGTAAAATTCGGGAACTTGAAATAAAAACATATTTCTCTCCCCAAACCGTTCTTCTTAACGCTTTTTCAAATTAAAAGGGTGACGTCCCTGTTTTCCCGAATCAGAACATAATCGGGTCGGTTTGACAGTCGGTTTGCAGTCGTTGACACAGCGAATATTCTCTGCTATACTTGCGTTGGTTTATGCTTCCGGCCAAAGGTTATGGCACGTGTAGAGTATCGTGTCTGAGGAGTTTCAGGCTTTAGCTCTAGTGTGTTCCGTTTAAAAAAGGCGTTTTATGATCAGGACATTATTAAAAAACAGCAATTTCAACGGCAAATATGTCGCTATGAAAGCTTTCAGCGATTGTACGGTCATCGCTGACGGGATTACGCCGCAGGAAGCCTACGAAAAAGCCCGAAAGAAGGGATGTCAAAACCCTGTAGTGACATTTGTGCCGATTAAAAATATGGTACAGATTTACTAATGGATATTATCAATGTCCCGTTTCTCAAGTTCTCTCCCGGCGACTTGCCGCGGCCATGGTTGCCGCTTACGATCAAAAACCCGCACACAGAGCAAACAATAAACGTATATGGGCTTATCGATACGGGAGCGGATGAATGCGCTGTCCCGGCTCATTTTGCTCCTATGCTAGGTCATAACCTTCAGTCAGGTGTTCAGAAATCTATCAATACGGGTAATGGCGTGACTACGGCATATGCGCATACTCTCTGTTTTGAAAGTCGAGGCATTAAGATAGATAATGTGCTGATAGATTTTATGCCGAATCTGAACGTGGTTCTTCTCGGCGTTAAAAGCTTCTTGAGCAATTTTATTCTTACAGTCGACTACAAAAAATCCACATTTTCTCTAAAACGAAAGTAATACAAAATATGCGCAACCAGTTGCCGGTTGGCCGGTTCGCCAGTTAACCGGTTACAAAGGACGTGGAACTTCCATTTCCGGGAATTGACCGTGTTACCGTTTCGCGGTACAAGTCATTTCCCGGAACTGGAAGTCCAGAGCGTAAAATTCGAGAACTTGAAAGAAAAACATATTCCTTTCCCCAAACAGCCCTTCTTAACGCTTTTTTGCGCATTTTACGGGTACATGGCAGAAACTTCCCCGGCGCTTAAAGGTAAGTGGCGCGCCGGGGTCGGACATCTGCCATGCTGTATTACCCGTAAAATCTCACAAAAAAGCTAAAGGTCTGTGATGGGGCCCCTTTGGAATATGTTTTTCTTCCGGGAAACGGTACACAAACGTGAAAACATTTGGGCGAAGCGGAATATTTTGGTGCTTTGCGCGGTTTCGCCCCATTTGTCTTGCGTGTATCAAAAATAGTGGTATCATTGGGGATGGTGGCGTAAAATTTGTTTTGTAAGTTCATTAGAGTAGGGAAATAATGCAAAGCATCGGAAAGGTGCCCGGAAACGGACTTGTTGTTTCGAAATAAAGACATATTAAATAGGGGGGCACATAATGCAAGATACGTCTGGGAGAAAACTGATAATTTTTCTAAAAGAAGGACTTCCAAAAGGCTTGAGAGAAGCAAGAATCGATCAGTGGAGCGGGAAGGCGATATGCGGACCAAGAAACAAGGTTAAGGAAATAGTAAAATATCCCGAGACCGAGTCATGTTGTTTATATTTTTTAGTAGGCCAATCTGAAGATGGAGAATTTTTAAAAGTTTATGTAGGTGAGGCAGATGGATTTGCAAATAGAATAGCAAATCACAACGCCAAGGAATGGTGGGAATCTGTCGTAGTTTTTTTTAGCCAAGATAAATCACTAACCAAGTCGGGAATTCAATATTTAGAAAGTATTTGTGTTGAACAATTAAAAAAGGCAAGTCGATGTAAACTCGAGAATGGGAATATTCCCACTCTTCCCAGTATCCCTAAAGAGGATGTGAGTGGCTTGGAGTACTTCTATGAGCAAATTATTCTTATAATGCCACTTTTTGGATATGATATCTTTATCCAAAAACAGCAACAATCTTTAGAGCTTACAGCCGATTTAATTAAATGTAGTGGTAAGGATGCGGATGCAAATGGAATCTTACTTGACGATGGGAAGGTGAAGGTATTAAAGGGGTCAAAGGCGAACAAAGAAAGTGCTAAATCTTTTGAGAAGCACAATTACAAAAAAATAAAGGACGAATTAATCGGGAATAAAATACTTATTATGGATGAAAATTTGCTGATTTTTGCCGATGATTACGTTTTTGATAGCCCCAGTGCCGCTGCTGCTGTTGTTCTGGGAAGATCGGCCTCTGGGCCCAGGGAATGGAAAATGAGCAATGGTAAGCCGTTGAGCACAACTTGGGATAATACTGAGGTGAATTAGGGACAGTTTTTATAAACTTGGTTTGCGCAGTATTGTTTTATAGCAGACAACCACGTTCCGCGGTTCTTCACGTCCTACAGCCCACGTTCTACGTCCCACGGAACCGGTTAACCATTTAACCTTTTAACTTTTAAACTGTTAAACCGGCAAACCGGCAACCGGCCAACCGGCTAACCAATAAGCTTGCCAAAACGTACGTAATATGGTACGCTTTGTATGGAGGTGGTCTGTATGGTCACGATGACCGCGAGCAAAGCAAGGGCGAAGTTATATAAACTTTTGGATAAGGTTACCGCGTCCCATGAGGAGGTCCAAATAACCGGAAGAAGGTCCACGGGCATTCTGGTGTCCGCGGAGGATTGGAAATCCATACAAGAGACTTTATATCTTGTATCTATCCCGGGCATGAGAGAATCTATCCGTAAGGGGCTAAAGGAACCGGTATCCAAATGCCGCAAGGAGATAAAGTGGTAAAGTGGACTATCGTTTACACGAAGCAGGCCCAGAAGGACGCCAAAAAAATATCTTTAAGCGGGTTGAGGCCGAAGGCCGAAAAAATATTGGAATTTATAAAAAATAACCCTTATGCCAAAGATCCTCCGTATGAGAAGCTTGTGGGGGACTTGGAAGGAGCGTTTTCCCGGCGCATAAATATCCAGCACCGGTTGGTCTACCAGGTAATCGACAGCAAAAAAACAGTCAAGGTCTTACGCATGTGGACCCATTATGAATGATAACCCCGGGTTTTACGGAGTTGTGGAGTCAATGTGTTTAAAGACTTTTGCCCCAACTCTGGCTCTTTTCAGCCCAAGGCTTCAGCCGCAGGCTGATCAGCCTCGGGCTGAGACCAGTCTTCGGCTGGGACTCTTCACAACGCAACCGGCCAACCAACGAACTAGCGTAACCCGTGAATAGTGAATGGTGGATAGTAAATAGGGCTAACGAACCTTCTAACTATTAAACTATTTAACCATTGAACTGGTAAACCGGCAACCTGGCGAACCGGCAAACTGGTCAACTGGCAAACCGGCTAACTAATTGCCGTTGACAGCCCTCCATAATCCCGATATAATCATCTTCGAACGAGTGTGCCGTATTAAATATATATTATGCGGTAAACTATACACTCGGGGTTATCCGCGCGAGCGGAAACCGGGAAGGGAGTATTTCGTGTTTTTGTATGGCCTTATATATAAAGGAGATGGGGAGTTATAATGGAAGAAAGAAATGAGATTATCCAGGAGAGATACAATAACCTGGCGGAACTTGTTAAGAAAGGTATAAGCCCCTATGGGTATAAATTCAAGGGCGCCGAGTCCATAGCCTCGGTAAAGGCGAATTATTCCGAAGGGGCTAAAGCGCGTGTCGCCGGAAGGATAATGGCAAAGAGGGAACATGGTAAAAGCGCTTTTCTGGACATAAAAGACGCCTCCGGTAAGATCCAGGCGTATATGCGGAAGGACATGATCGGCGAGGACGTTTTTAATCTCCTGAAAAGCATAGATATCGGCGATATAGTCGGGCTGGATGGGGAACTTTTCCGCACACGGACGGGTGAGGACACATTGCAGGTCAAAGAGTTCACGCTTCTCGCTAAATCGCTTCTTCCGCTGCCGGAAAAATGGCATGGCCTTAAAGATGTGGAGACGAGGTTCCGTCAGAGATATGTCGATCTTATCGTTAATGACGAGGCGCGTGAAAAATTCAAGAAGAGGATACAACTCATAAAGCACATAAGAAAAACGCTCGAAGACAAAGGGTTCTTCGAGGTCGAGACGCCGATGATGCATCCTATCCCGGGCGGCGCGGCGGGTAAACCGTTCAAGACGCACCACGAGGCGCTTGATATGGACCTGTACCTCAGGATAGCGCCCGAACTTTATCTCAAGAAGCTTCTTGTCGGAGGCCTTGAGAAAGTTTTCGAGATAAACAGGTCTTTCCGGAACGAGGGAATATCTGTCAGGCATAATCCCGAGTTCACCATGATGGAAGTGTATGAGGCGTATTCCGATTGCGACGGGATGATGGAGCTTACCGAGGAGATAGTACGTTCCGCCGCGAAGGCTGTGCTCGGCGCGGAAAAGTTCACGTACCAGGGCAAGGAGATAGACCTCACAGTGTGGAAAAAAGTCTCTTTCGCGGAGCTGATGGAAAAGAATTTCGGGATAAGGGTAGAGGACCCGCTCGGCGAATGGGTGAAAAAATTAAAAGCGAAAGGCATAGAGATAGAAGGCGGCAAGGTCAGTAAAACGCAGATCATAAACATAGTCGGGGAACTCGTCGAGCCTGAGGCCCAGACGCATCCCGTGTTCGTCGTCGACATGTTCAAGGAACTCAGCCCTTTGGCTAAGTCAAAGAAGGACGCTCCCGGGCTTGTTGAGCGGTTCGAGCTGTATATCGGCGGAATGGAGATAGCGAACGCGTATTCGGAGCTCAATGACCCGATAGATCAGAAGGAGAGGTTCGAGGAACAGGTGAAGGCCGATCCCGACGCTATGGTCGATGCCGATTTCGTGAGGGCGCTTGAATATGGTATGCCGCCGGCGGGCGGACTTGGGATAGGGATAGACAGGCTCGCGATGATATTTACCGATTCGGCGAATATCCGGGAAGTGATCTTTTTCCCGCATATGAGGCCGGAGTAGGCGGTTGGCCTGTTTGCTGGTTAACCGGTTCGTCGTAAAGAGTCAAAGATTCAGAGAGTCAGGAGGAAGAAGCAAGAAACAAGAGGCAAGAAGCAGAGAGGACGTAGGACGACGTTGTTTTGTGGTTAACCCGTTGGTAGGACTAACGAACCTCTTAACTATTAAACCATTTAACCTTTTCCGCCAAAGGCGGACCAGCCTCAGGCTGGAAATTATTGAACCAGAAAACCAGCGAACAGGCTAACTGGTGAACCGGATAACTAATGCCATGTGGATACCGCAATTAAGTTTTAAATATCTATTGTCCAAGCGCAAAGAGGGTATGATCTCGCTTATCGGCGCGATAAGCGTGACCGGGGTCGCGCTTGGCGTGGCGGCGCTCATAATCGTCATGTCCGTGATGAACGGGTTCGACCTGGAAGTGAAGGACAAGATAATCGGGACACATTCCCATATACTGCTTGTTAAGTCCGGCGGGATGGAGGAATCTCCCGACATAATATCCCGCCTTAAAGAGTTGCCCGGGATAAAAAATGTCGCCGCGTTCGTGAGTGGCCAGGCGGTTTTGCGGAAAGGCGAGTCGGTTACGGGGCTCCTTCTCAAAGGGATAGATATAGAGAACGAGTCAGAGGTAACTGAGGTGATGGGGTACACGAATAACGCAGGCAAGATGCTCAAAAAAGGCACGATAATACTCGGCAGCGAACTTATGCGCAACGAGGGGATATCGGAGGGCGAGAAAGTCGAGATCCTCATCCCGTATTCGGTCATTGACATGGAAAAAGTCTCACTGGAAGTGATAGGGAGTTTTACCTCCGGCAGGTATGACTATGACGCTAATCTCGCCGTTGTGGACATCGATACGGCGCGTGAACTTTTCCGTACTAATGGGCTTATCTCGGGTATAGCAATAAAGCTGAAGGACAGCCTCGAGGTCGAAAAGATGAAAAAGAAACTTATCGCGATATTCGGATATCCGTATAAAGTCAGGACATGGATGGATCTCGACAGTAACCTGGTCGCGGCCCTCGCGCTCGAGAAAAAGATGATGTTCATAATACTGGCGCTCATAATAACGGTGGCGTGTTTTAACATATCCGGATCGCTTGTCATGATGGTAATGGAAAAGACAAGGGATATAGGGATACTCAAGGCGATAGGGGCCAACTCCAACGGGATACGCCTTATCTTCATAATACATGGGGCAGTTATAGGCGTTTTGGGCGTATTTTTTGGCGGGTTACTCGGCATTTTCACTGCAGAGAGAGTGAACGAGGTCACGGATTTCGTGGAGCGCGTTACGGGATATACGCTTTTCCCGAGCAATGTGTATTATTTTACGAAAATACCGGTAAAAATAAGCTTTACGGATATAAGCGCGATCGTGTCGGTGGCGATGGTGTTGGCACTTACCGCCGGTATATATCCGGCGTGGAAAGCGTCGCGCATGGACCCGGTGGAGGCGATAAAGTACGAGTAGACCGGTTAACCGGTTTGCCGGTTCACCGGTTCACCGGTTTGTTGGTTCCGTGGAACGTGGGATGAAGGAACAGTCAAAAAGTCGAAAAGTCCAAAGTTGATCTTTAGATCTTTTAGCTATTAAACCATTTAACTATTGAACTGGTAAACCGGCTAACTGGCCAACAGGCAAACCGGTTAACTAACATTATGCTTACGGCAAAGAACATTAATAAAACTTACAAGCAAGGAACAAAAGCGGTAAATGCCGTACGCGCAGTCGATCTTTACGTAGGTAAGGGCGAACGCGTTTATGTGCACGGCCCTTCAGGCGCCGGCAAGTCGACCCTTCTTCACATAATGGGCGGGTTAAGCCGTCCCTCGAGCGGCGAAATGATATTTAAAGGGGAGGAGATATACTCTCTAAGCGACCGGAAGAGGTCGAGGCTGCGCAATAGAAGTTTCGGTTTTATTTTTCAGATGTATCATCTTCTCCCGGAACTTAACGTGCTGGGGAATGTTATGCTCCCGGCGCGGATAAAAGGCGGGGAATCTTCGGGGAAGATCAAGCGGCGCGCTTTGGGGATACTTGATTCGGTCGGGATGGGGGATAGGGCGAGGCACAGGGCTTCGAGCCTTTCCGGCGGGGAGGCGCAGAGGACGGCTATCGCGCGGGCGCTCATAAATTCGCCTGACATCCTTTTTTGCGATGAGCCGGCCGGGAACCTTGATTCGAAGATGAGCGCGGAGATATACGCGCTCATAAGGGATATAAGCGACAGGAACAATATGAGCGTCATTGTCATTTCGCATCAGGAACTCGCGAAGGACTTTTTTCATTCCGAATATATGATGAGGGACGGGATATTAACGCCTATCAAGACCCGAGAGGCCTTGGGCAGCGTGGGGGCGAAAGAACTCAAAACGGCTGAAGATGTCAAGTGGTGCGGGATAAGCTCCTGAGTCGAGAGTTGAAAAAAGAGTTTGATATTAGATGACAGGCAGGATATTCGATATTCGGATTTTATCGCATATGGTCGTTTGATGATGGCGCTGGGAAAAGAAAGGGGAACGATGGGGCTGAAGATTTTTTTGAATGGCGAGCTTGTAGAGAAAGACGAGGCCAAGATATCGGTGTTCGATCACGGCCTGCTCTACGGGGACGGCGTATTTGAGGGGATCCGGTCGTATAATAGGAAGATCTTCCGTCTTGACGCGCATATCGACCGTTTATACGCTTCCGCCGAAAAGATAAAACTTGAAATACCGACGAGCAAATCTTCATTCAAGAGGAGCATAGTCGAAACGCTTAAGGTAAACGGTCTTGATAACGCGTATATCCGGGCTGTTTTCACGCGCGGGGTCGGGGACCTCGGGCTTGACCCGAGGAAGTGCCCCAGGGCGACGATGTTCATAATAACCGACAAGATAAAACTTTATCCGGAGGATTTTTATATCAACGGGCTGCCGCTAATAACGGCGAAGACCCGGCGGAACCATCCGAGCGCGCTTGACCCAAGGATAAAATCCCTGAATTATCTTAATAATATTTTAGCCAAGATAGAAGCGATAGCCGCCGGGACAGATGAGGCCCTTATGCTTACCGTTGACGGCAAAGTGGCGGAGTGCACCGGGGACAACGTGTTTATAGTAAAGAACGGCGAACTGTCGAGCCCCCCGCCGGACCTCGGGGCGCTGGAAGGCATAACGCAGCGGGCGGTCATCGATTTGGCTGGGAAGAAAAATCTGCCATTTGTGTTCAGGGAGATGCAGCTTGAGGATATTTATGACGCGGAAGAATGTTTTCTTACCGGAACGGCGGCGGAGATCGTCCCCGTTGTGAGCCTGGACGGTAAGACCATCGGCGATGGCAGGCCGGGGAAAGTTACCAAGCTTCTCCTGGGTGATTTCAGAGAACTTACGAAGACGGATGGGGTGGCGTATTAGTTAGCCGGTTTAACAGTTTCCAGCCTGAGGCTGAGGCGGAAAAAGTCTAAAGTCCAAAAGTCTAAAAGTCCGGAATTGATCTTTTGACATTTAGACCTTTTGACTTTTTGACTAGTCACCATGCCCTATGCGCGATGCGTGGCAGGATAAGAGACGAGGATAAACATGAAGTGCAGTATTTGCGGCGAGAACGAAGCGACGGTGCATCTTACGGAAGTC
>CAZOMD010000008.1:0-23127 GCA_964580895.1 uncultured Planctomycetia bacterium
TTAATATCGATAAGGGCGTAACGGTCGATGCGGCGGCGAAGAAAGCCGCTATAAAATTTTATTTTGAGGACAAGAGAGTTTCGACTATGGGCTACCTTGAAGAAGGTCTTAAAACCATGATATTAGAGAAACTCGAATACATAGAAAGGATTGTCCCCTTAGAGCCGGACGAGAGGGGCATGGGGTTCTGGGGCAGTAGGGTGATCTACATAAACAGGGATCTTCTCGACGATGAGCTTGTGTTCGTACATGAGCTTGGCGAAAGTCTGGCGGAAGACTACCTCGCGATAATCAAAGAGGAGGAAGGGATAACCGAAAAAGTGCCGGAGATAGGCGATCTTACGATGCACACATACCTTCGCGGCGTCGGAAAAGATGTGAGGATCGCGTACGACGCGCTCTTGGAGAACATCGGGATGGAGGAGGTAGAGAAGTTATCTTTGGAAGATTTTATAACTAAAATCCAAGACAAGATGAAGGGATTAGGTTTGAGGGAGATAACCAAAAGTGAGAGGGCATTACTAAACTGCAACAATAGTTTGTCCCATGATGATAAAGGGATAGGGTCTAAGAAGATGCTCTTGTACGGTTTCCAGGACCATCTGGACCCGGCCGGGAACGCGCGTTTCTCGAAGCATATCAAAGCCCTTACGGACGATATGCGCCGAGGTGTCGTGAACCTTATACTTATTCCCGACAGGGATATGGAACTCGCGTCCAGCCAGCAAAAATACGGTCAGATGGCAAGCCGCGCGTTCCGGGAGGACGGGATTACTTCCCGCGTTATGCATTACGGGTCTTTCGGGAAAGAACTTGAAGGGCAGCTCGACAAATTGATACAGGACATCAAGAGCGGTACAAAGTACAAGGAAGACACGTATCCAAAAATATTTGTTTACTGTCTGACCGAGGGCGATTTGGAGATCGCAAGGCGATATCAGGACACATATAGCATTGATTACCCAAATCTTATAGCGATCGGTAACGACGCGCGGGATGAAAAAGAAGCCGAAGAGATCCCGGTGGATGAAGTGAAGGTAGTAATGGTCGCCAATGCCATATTGAACGATATGAGGCTGCGAGAGGATTTCAAAATGCCGCCCGAAGAACTGTATGAGAGCAGATTGCGCATGCTGATGGCTTTTTCAAATAGCGGGATAATAGACGAAGATATTAAAGAAAACTCCACCGTGGAAGACCTTGAGAATATAATGAAAAGGTTATATAGCGGAGAAGGAGCCTTACGTATAACTCAGGTGAATTGGAAAGATATACAGGACTGGCACGCCGCGCAGAACGAGATACTAAGGTCGCTGTAATTTGGTTTGCCGGTTAGCTGGTTGGCCGGTTTGCCAGTTTCAGCCCGAGGCTGATCAGCTTTCGGCTGATGCCGGTTCGGTTGTGAAGAGTCAAAGAGTCAGAGTTGGGAGCCGGACAAAAAAGGTTAGAAGCAAGAGGTCAGAAAGGCCGTGAAATGTGGGACGAAGTTTGAAAAGGGAAAAAGTAAAAGTAAAAAGGTAAAACTACAAGTTAAAACTAAAAAGGCGGCAAGGAAATGCCCCATTTAAAAAGAGCATATTTATAAAGGTTTTAACTTGTGGTTTTTACTTTTTAATCTTGAGCTGTATGCTTTGCCCTATGCGCTATGCTGTAAAACTATCCGCTATACGCTAGCATCTCATAAACTGCAGTAAGTGTATCGTAAATACGCATGTGCCGATAATAACGCGAAAGAGGCGCAGGAGTTGGTGAGGCAGGAAACGTTCTTTTGATTTTACGATTTTATGGATACCTTCCACGACGAGAAATAACCCCGCGAGAAAAGCGAACCAGTCTATTGTCAGTTCCGCGAAAGACGAATCGAATACCCGGCAGGTCAATATAAAAGTTACCGCGATAAGGACGGCCAGGGAGATCAACCAGTTAAATATCTTCATAATGTGAGAAAATACCACAGCCGGGCGTGAAATGCAAGGGAAGTTGGTTTGCCAGTTAACCAGTTGCCGGTTGGCCGGTTCGGTGGTTCAGAGTCAGAGAGTCGAAGAGTCAGAGTTGGGATGAAGAAGCAAGAGGCAAGAGGCAAGAAGCAAAGAGTCCGTAGGACGAAGGCGGGCAATAACCTGCCAATTCTAACCAGGTTAGAATTGTGAGAATTGTGATCTTTAAGAGGCAAGAAGCAGAGAGCCCGTAGGACGAAGGCAGTCAAACGGTCTAAAGTCCTAAGTCGAAAAGTCAACAGGCCCAAAAGTCGACTTTTGACTTTTAGACTTTAGGCCTTAAGATTTTTAGACTTTAGACCTTAAGACTTTTAGACTTTAGACCGTTAAACGGCACGCTCCACGCCTCGCGCTATGCGATGTAAACTATCCGCTACCCGTTCTATACGCTACCCGCTAATAATATGGTCTATCGTCTTTGGTCAATGGTCTTAACTATACGCTGTACCTGCCTACCGGCAGGCGCTACCCGCTTCAGCCGCAAAATATAGGCTGATCCGCCTTAGGCGGAATACGCTATTAATGCTATAATAGGCTCGGAGGAAAAAACATGAAATACAGGAAGCTTGCGAACTCGGACCTTGAAGTATCGGTTATCACGCTCGGGTCATGGGTTTTCGGAGGGGAATGCTGGGGAGAGGTTGACGACAAAATGTCAAAGGCCGTCATAACAAAAGCGATAGAAGCCGGTGTCAATCTTATAGATACCGCGCCTATCTACGGCGAAGGCCGCGCGGAGAAGGTCATCGGGGAGGTCCTAAGAGAAAAAAGGCATAAGGTCTTTATCGCCACAAAGTGCGGTCTCGAAAAAAAGGGGAAATCCATACGGGCCAATCTTAAAGCCGGCTTTATCCGGCAAGAGGCTGAAAATTCGCTGAGGCGGCTATCCGTTAATACTATCGATCTTTATCAATGTCACTGGCCTGATCCGGGAACGCCGCTTGAAGAGACTTTCGGCGAGCTCTCCGCGCTAAAAAAGGAAGGCAAGATAAGGTATATTGGTATATCAAACTTTGACAAGGAGCTGGCCTTAAAGGCATCCGCTTTGGCGACGATAGTAAGTAACCAGGTCCAATATTCGATACTTGAGAGAAAGATAGAAAAAGAGCTATTGCCGTTTTGTCGTGACAAAAATATTTCCATTCTCTCTTATGGCCCGCTTGGCGGCGGGATACTGACCGGTAAGTATAAAGATACGCCTGTTATCGCGAAAGGCGATGTAAGGTCATTTTTCTACAGGTATTATACCGGGCCTTTATGGGGAAAAGCGAGGAGCCTCGCCGATATCCTGGAATATATCGCCCATAAACGGAACGTTCCGGTCCCCCAGGTGGCGATAAATTGGGTGCTTAGTCATCCCGAAGTTGGGAGTTGTATCGTCGGTTCCAGGACAGCCGCACAGCTCGAGGACAATATCGGCGCGGCGGAATGGGAACTGGATAAAGCGGAGATAGACCTTATCGAATGGGAATATAACAAAATATTCTTTTAAAGGAAGGATTCAAGGTTTTCCGGTCCTTATCACATCTGAGTAATATCGCGCGGAATCACGCACCGTTCTTTTCTGGGTGGAAAAGTCCACTTCAACAAGCCCGAATTTTTTACTATACCCTTCGGCCCATTCGAAGTTGTCCAATAGTGACCAATGCAGATAACCTTTTATCGGGATACCTTCATTTATTGCCTTTAATAGCTGTACGAGGTGGTCTTTTATGTATTTTTGCCGCACGGTATCGTCTTTCGTTGCTAACCCGTTTTCGGTCACCACTAGGGGCAAGTTATAGCGCCTGAACGATCTTGCCACTTCATATAACCCTTCTGGGTATATCTCCCATCCCATATCGGTCGCCGGACCGGCTTCTGGATGGTGTTCCAGCGAACAGATATCGCCCAAAGGCTTTTTAACGAACGACCGGTCATGCCGCACGAACTGTCTGAAGTAGTAATTAAGCCCGATGAAATCCACCGTATTTTTGCAGGGAAGTTTTTCTTTCGGAAGGCCCGGTATAAGGGTCTTTCCCATAATGGCGGAATTAATGAAACTATGGTTATGTAGTCTTTCTCTGGCGAATACGGAAAGACGGTCGGGTATAGAGAAATAAGAGCAAGGATGGAACGCTGTCACGGCCATTGCTGTTCCCACTTTCACGTCACCGCCGGTATGGTTCCCGTTAAAGTTTTCCTTAATGGCCTTGTATGAAAGGACATGTCCTCGTAAAAGGTTCCTGAGGACCAAAAGCGCTTCATGGAAATCTTTTTTTCCGGGCGGCCATATCCCCATAAAATACGCTAAAAAGGCGAGGATATTGGGTTCGTTTATGGTTATCCAGTAACGCACGTTTTTCCCGAGTTCTTTCGCGGCCTTCGCGGCGAACCTGGAAAATAGGACTGGGGTCTTCTCGTTGGCCCACCCGTCCTGGCGCGCCAGCCAGAGAGGAATGGTAAAATGATGAAGTGTGAGTACAGGTTCGATTGAGAGCCTCGTAAGTTCCGCGATTACGTCTTTATAATGATCCCATTCAGAATTGTCCCATTTGCCTTCTTCTTTTTCAAGACGGCTCCATTCTACCCCTAACCGGTGCGCGTTATGGCCAAGTTCTTTCGCGAGCTGGAAATCGCCCTTATAGCGGGCATAATGATCACACGCGTCTTTTGACGGTTCTGTATGGCCTGCTTGCTCCCATTCCCACCAGTCACTGTATATATTGTTGCCTTCGACCTGATAGGCGGAAGTGGCGGCTCCCCATAAAAAATCGTCGGGAAATTTGTTATTCATGACGATAATTATACCATTTAATAGCGTTCAGCGGGTAGTGCCTGCCTGCCGGTAGGCAGGTACAGCGTATAGTCAAGGCCATCATCCATTGACCAAAGAAGATAAGCCATGTCATTAGAGAGTAACAGATAGCGTATAGGTAGTATAGTGGTAAGAACAATGGTGGCAATCAAAGGTAGAGGACGGGCCATTATGCAAAATAATTAAAATATAATTGACAAAAAATCAATATAGGTTTATAATAAAAGGCGGGTGAGGGTAGGGGGTTCACCCGCCTAAGTACGCGATGGTCCAGAATTGGACACGCGTTTTTATTGATGGTTATATTTTAGCAAAAAAAAGGTTAATGTCAAGATGTTTTGGATGGCACAACAAGATTTTTTTGTCTATCGTTAATCCCTTAATAGGAAAGAGGTCGCCATGATTAAAATTGCATATGTACTTGTATTATATATAGTTATGTTGACGGGAATAATAGCGGTGGAGGCTCACGCGGAGGCCTGGCGGTTACTAGATTATGGCGCGAAAAGCCGTATATTTGAGATAGAAATATGCGAAGAGGAAAATAGCATTTACGTATTGACTTCCGATGGTATTTTTGTGGTAGATGCCGATAATGGGGAGGAGGGCCAAAAGGTATTTTTACCTGACGCGGCTAAAAATGTGAGCGGCATCACGAAATATCTGACCACATTGTATTTAACTGCCGAAAGCGGGGTGTATAAAAAAGAGAGCAAAGGAAATTGGAAAAGGTTATCTACCCCGACAGGAGCAAGCGGTATAGTTCATGCCGGTGAAGGAAACTTTCTATTATGGGGCGGGCAGGGATTGTATAGGATAAACGGCATGGAATTTACAGAAATCGGCGGGACTGCGATAAGCGGTGAGATTATCGGTGTTGATGCCAGGGGGAAGATAATAGCGGTGTATTCTTCGAAGGGGCTGTATATTTCCCGTGATAGTGGCAAGAATTGGGTAAAATGTCAGGGTATAGAAACCGGGTCCGGGGGAGTAGCTGAGGAAACCGAAATAGAAGATGAAGATGAACCGCAAGCTCAAGATATGGAAGGGATGGTCCGTATATTCGACGGCCAAACGGTCGTAATTACAGGTAAGAACATATATTATATAGGAGGAGATGATGGCGTGACGGACATTTCGCCTTTAGGAGTACAGTGCCATGAGATCACTGATCTCTATTATGATCAAGCCGGGATATTTATTTCCAATAGTTCCAGTATATTGAGGTATGATCCCAAGGGAAAAGCATGGGAGGAGATAGGGGCAAGTCCTCATTATCGCGAAATAACGTCTATTTCAACATATGGCGGGAAGAGCGGCGCCCTGAAACTATTTGTCTCGTCAGGGCAAAGGTTATATTGTATGTATCTAGGGGATAACCCCGAGGGATCCGCTTCGGGATATATCGGAGGAAAAATTCCGGCCGAAGACGCGGAAATCTCAGTTAGGGAGGTACAGAAGATGGCGATAGAATACGCGGAGGTCAGCCCGGAAAAAATAAAGAACTGGCGCCGTGACGCTAAATGGAGAGCGGCTCTTCCAAAAGTTTCGCTTAATTTTTCAGAGTCTAACAGCGGAAATACGGAAATATATACTAGCTCTACAACGGCATATATCGTCGAAGGGCCTGATAAAGTGGATAATGATTGGGGGGTAGATTTTACCTGGGACCTTGCGGAGCTGGTCTGGAACGACGCCCAGACAAGCATAGACGTGAGGAGCAAACTTATGGTAGAGCTTAGAGAGGAGATCCTTGAGGAGGTCACGCGGTTATATTTTGAAAGGAAACGCGTACTTATGGAGATAAAGGAAATGACGGAGAATATGAGCAAAGATTCTTTGGACTCGGGCGAAGATACTGATAAGACCAATAAAGAGCTTGCCGAAAAGAAGATGCGCTTAGAAGAACTGACCGCCTATATTGATTCCAATACCAACGGCTGTTTTTCCGAGGCTCTAAGGGGAAAAGGCCAGGGGTCTTAATTAGATAACAGATATAGCAGCCGCATTTTTTAGAATAGATGACCTAAAGACCTATCGGGATCTCTTCAATAACATACATTTTTTCAAAAAACAATACTTTTAAATTCTTGACAAAACCGGGATTATTGTTACAATTATCTCGGAATGGAGGTATGGATGAAACTGGAAAATAGGGTTTCGATGATAACAGGTGCCGCCAGAGGTATCGGGCGGGAAATAGCTTTAATTTTCGCTAAGGAAGGCTCAGACCTCGCTTTATGCGACGTTAATATGGACGCGTTAAGTGCTACGAAAAGTGAAATTGAAAAGGAAACGGGAAGAAAGGTACTGATAGAGAAAGTAGATGTCACTTCCGTCGAAAATGTAGAAAATTTCGTTAAGAAAATCCTTGACAATTTCAGCAGTTTAGATATACTTGTCAACAATGCCGGCATTACCAGGGATAATTTGGCAATAAGGATGTCGGAAGCGGACTGGGATGCGGTACTCGATGTAAACTTAAAGGGCGCTTTTAACTGCATTAGATCCGCGACGCGTCCTATGATGAAAGCAAGGAGAGGCCGGATAGTTAATATGGCCTCTATCATAGGGATAATGGGAAATGCCGGGCAGGCTAATTATGCCGCTAGTAAGGGCGGACTCATTGCACTGACCAAGACGATGGCAAAAGAGCTTGGTTCCCGCAATATAAACGTGAACGCTATCGCGCCCGGGTTTATCCAAACGGATATGACCGATAAGCTTTCGGAAGAGGCTAGGGAAAGACTTCTGGGGTTTATCCCTCTGGGGCGGATGGGTGATACGAAAGATGTCGCAAAGGTCGCGCTATTTCTATCCAGTGACGATTCAAACTATATAACCGGTCAGGTTATAAAAGTGGATGGCGGCATGGTTATGTAAGTGTAGTCATTGTAAGTACTTAGGTGTTCAACCGCGAAAAGGAGGAAATAATGTCTGAAATTGCGGATAAAGTAAAAGCGATCGTAGCGGAACAGCTCGGCGTTAAGTCGGAAGATGTGAAAGAAGACGCGAAGTTTATTGATGATCTTGGTGCCGATTCGCTGGATACCGTCGAACTTGTTATGGCCCTTGAAGAGGAGTTTGGGGCGGAGATACCGGATGAAGATGCCGAAAAGCTTACCACGGTCGGTGAAGCTATTAACTACATTGAAGAAAAGGCGTCTAAATAAGAACAACATATCTGTTTTTCTAACCTAATAATGCCAAAAAAAAGAGTGGCCCTTACGGGAGTAGGGATGATAACTCCCGTAGGGAACAATATCAAGGTTTTTTGGGATGCCGTTGTGAACGGGAAGACCGGCGTTGGACGGCTGACTGCGTTCGACCCCACCTACTTTAGTTCTCAAATAGCCGCGGAGGTCAAAAATTTTGACGCGACTAAATACATGACGCTCAAGCAGGATAAAAGGCTTGATCTCTTCGTTAAGTATGCTATAGGGGCGGCTAAAGAGGCGATCGAAGACAGCAGACTCGATATCAGAAAAGTTGATTTTGATAAAGCCGGAGTATACATCGGGTCTGGTATCGGCGGTCTTCATACCGTTGAAGCCGAACATGCCAAATACATCGGATTAAATGACGAAACGCTCGCCCCATCGAAAATATCGCCTTTTCTGATCCCGATGCTTATCGCCAATATGGCTTCAGGTCTGGTTTCCATAGAGTTGGGGTTCAAGGGGCCGAATTCGGCTGCGGTAACGGCATGCGCGTCCGCTAGCCACTCGATCGGCGAAGCGTTCCGTCTGATCCAGCGTGGGGATGCCGAAGTTATGGTGGCCGGAGGGTCCGAAGCGGCGCTCACAAAAATGGGTTTTGGCGGTTTTTGCGCGTTAAAAGCGCTTTCGACAAGGAATAATGAGCCGGAGAAAGCTTCCAGGCCTTTTGACAGGGAGAGGGACGGATTTGTCATGGGAGAAGGAGCGGGTGTCGTAATCCTTGAGGAACTGGAACACGCGAAAAAGAGAGGGGCGCATATCTATTGCGAGGTAGTAGGATATGGGATGAGCGGAGACGCGTATCATATGACCGCCCCGGATCCAGAAGGAGACGGCGCGATAAGATGCATGAAGGCATGTCTTGATGATGCCGGATTGAATCCCGAAGATGTTGATTATATTAACGCGCACGGGACATCCACCCCGCTTAACGATAAGATGGAAACCGCTGCAATAAAGACGGTTTTCAAGGACCATGCCTACAAATTAGCGGTTAGTTCGATCAAAGGCGTTACGGGACATCTTTTGGGCGCCACCGGCGCGACTGAACTTATAGCTTGCGCGAAAGCTATCGAGGAAAATGTGTTACCTCCTACCATAAATTACGAGTACCCCGATCCGGATTGCGATCTTGATTATGTTCCCAATACGGCCAGAGAGAAAAAAGTCAAAGTGGCGATCAGTAATTCCCTCGGTTTCGGAGGTCATAACGTAACCCTTGCTGTCAAGGAATTCACGGGATAAGTATAATCACCATGCGTCTAAGCTGTCGCGGGTGGACGCATGCGCGCGGGGCTCCATAAGTAGGGGCGGTTCATGAACCGCCCCTACAAATTTAAAAAGGAGAACATAATATGGATTATTTATTGACCGAAGAACAGCAGATGATCAAGGACCTATGCCGTCAGATCGCCGAAGAGAAGATAAAACATGTCGCGGCCGAATATGACGAAACAGGCGAATTCGCGTGGGATATCGTAAAAGTATTGGGCGAATCCGATATCTGCGGTATTTATATACCCGAAGAATACGGCGGTATGGGTGGAGGAATTATAGATCTCGCGATAGCGACCGAGGAACTTTCAAGGGGATGCGGAGGGATAGCTTTGTCGTTCGCCGCGACCGGCCTGGGGACATTCCCTATACTTCTTTATGGCAACGAGGAACAGAAGAGAAAATATCTCCCCGACATCGCAGCGGGTAAAAAATTAGCCGCTTTTTGTATAACCGAAGCCGAAGCCGGTTCCGACGCGGGCAGCATAAAGACAACGGCTAAGAAAGACGGTGATCATTATATCCTTAACGGTACTAAACAATGGATAACTAACGGCGGGGAAGCGGAAGTTTATACGGTTATAGCCATGACGGACAAGACGAAGGGCGCCAGGGGGGCGAGCGCCTTTATCGTTGACAAGAACACGCCCGGACTTAGTTTCGGAAAAAAAGAAAACAAACTTGGCATAAGAAGTTCCGCTACAAGAGAAGTTATTTTTACCGATGTGCGTATTCCAAAAACAAACCTTCTCGGTAAAGAGGGATTGGGCTTTATCGTCGCTATGAAGACGTTTGATCATTCCCGGCCGGGAGTCGCGGCCCAAGCGCTCGGAATAGCGCAGAGGGCTCTTGACGAGGCGGTAAATTACGCACGGGAAAGAAGGCAATTTGGCCAGCCGATATCCTCATTCCAGGGGCTCCAGTTCATGCTGGCTGATATGGCGATACAGATAGAAGCGGCGAGAGCTTTGATCTACGCCGCGGCGAGAATGATCGATTCGGGCGCTAAAGACATAGCTAAAGTGTCAGCCATGAGTAAAACGTTCGCTTCGGATACGGCCATGAAAGTGACGGTCGATGCCGTGCAGATCCTCGGTGGGTATGGATATATGAAGGAATATCCCGTTGAAAAGCTGATGAGAGACGCCAAGATCACTCAGATATATGAGGGTACAAATCAGATACAAAGGGGCGTGATAGCGGCGGCGCTTATAAAGGAAAGCATAGCGGCCTCGCCGAAATAGGTTAAAGGGATAATCGGTCATGAACATAATAGTCCTTATAAAACAGGTTCCGGATACTACGGATGTAAAGATAGATCCGGTGACGAACACGCTCAAACGGGAAGGCGTGGCATCCATAATAAATCCTTTCGACATGTACGCGATCGAGGAAGCGATAAGGGTTAGAGAGCGTCTTGGTGAAGGTGAAGTCGTCGTCATTAGTATGGGGCCGCCTCAAGCTGAGGTCGCGTTGAGAGAAGCCATATCGATGGGGTGCGACAAGGCTATCCTTCTAAGCGATAGAAAATTCGCCGGGAGCGATACCTGGGCGACGAGTTACACTCTTAGCCAGGCGATAAAAAATACAGGAGATTACCGTATTATCTTTTGCGGCAAACAAGCATCCGACGGAGATACCGCTCAGGTCGGGCCGGGTGTGTCGATGCACCTGGATATACCCCAGGTGACATATGTCAAGAAGATCGAAAAGATAGACGTTTCTTCCGCGACGGTGGAACGCATGACCGAAGAAGGATATGATATCATTGAGATACCTTTGCCGGCTGTTTTTACCGTCGTAAAAGAGATAAACGAACCGCGGCTACCGTCCTTAAAGGGCAAGATGAAAGCGAAGAAAGCGGAGATCCCGGTGTGGAAGGCCGAGGATATTTCATGCAAAGAGGACAAAATAGGACTCGACGGATCACCGACCAGGGTCATGAAGGTTTTCAGCCCCCCGCCGAGGGAAGGCGGACGGATACTTAACGGAGAGCCTGTCGATACGGCAAAAGAGCTCGCGGGGTTGCTTAAAAACATAATGATCGGATAAACGGCTGGGAAATATATGAGCGACAAAGACAAGATTAATGTCGTAAACGAAAAATGCACGGGGTGTACGCTTTGTGTAAGGGTCTGTCCTTTTGGCGCGATAACCATGGTCGCCAAAAAGGCGGTAATAGACCTCGCAAAATGTACTTTATGCGGGGCCTGCGCCGAGGCCTGCAAATTCAAAGCGATAATAATCCAGGAAAAGACCGAGAAACCCGGGCTTATTGATTTTTCTTCTTATAAAGACATTTGGGTGTTCTGCGAACAGAAAAAAGGTCACATACAGTCGATCTCATTCGAGCTCTTGGGGAAAGGCCGGGACCTGGCCGATAAACTGGGATGTGATCTTTGCGCTATGCTCCTCGGCGAGAATATGGAGATAGCGGCGCGAGAGCTGATAACAAGAGGCGCTGACAAAGTGTATCTGGTGGACTCCCCTAAATTAAAAACTTATCAAGACGATCCCTATACAAAAGTACTGACAAGACTTATATCTAAATATAAACCCGAGGTTGTTCTGTGCGGTGCTACTACCATAGGCAGAAGCCTTATTTCCAGGGTTGCCGTGACTTTACGCGCGGGGCTTACCGCCGATTGTACCGGGCTTGATATAGATACCGAGAAAAAGATATTGCTGCAAACGAGGCCGGCATTCGGCGGGAATATCATGGCGACGATCATATCGCCGAATACGCGTCCACAAATGGCTACCGTGCGTCACAAGGTCATGAAAGAAGCGGTTCCGAATCCTTCGAGAAAAGGCAAAATAATAAAAGAGACTTTCGAAGAGGAAGTGTTCTCTTCGAGGAGCCGGATCCTGGATATAGTCGAGGAGATAGAGGAGACCGTTAATCTCGCCGAAGCGGACATAATAGTCTCAGGCGGCAGGGGTGTCGGTTCCAAGGAGAATTTCGATATAATCCGCGAGCTGGCGCTTGTTGTGAATGGGGCGGTTGGCGCGTCCCGCTCGGCTGTAGACGCCGGCTGGATGCCTTATTCCCATCAAGTAGGGCAGACGGGAAAAACGGTTTGTCCTAAAGTGTATATCGCGTGCGGAATAAGCGGACAGATACAGCACCTTATCGGGATGAAATCGTCCGATGTGATAGTCGCGATCAATAAAGACCCCGAGGCGCCGATATTCACCGTGGCGACGTACGGGATAGTAGATGATCTTTTCAAAGTAGTGCCTCTTCTCACGCAAGAATTCAAAAAAATATTCGGAAAGTAACGTTATCGCGTTCCCTTTGGGGATAATTGCCATTTTGGGCGGTTCTCGCGGGGACGCTCGATTTTCCCAGCGTGAAAATCTCGCTCTTGCTCAGTCTCGCTCCCCCTCGCCAACTGGCTCGGGGACCATGCCCGCACGACTGCGCAAAGCCACACTGCTAACCTCCCAAAACGGCCAAACCTTTTGTATATAAAATCTGATGCATAAAAAACAAAGTAGCCGCGCCCGGGGCGTGGAGCATAGCGTACCGTTAAAAAGTCTACAAGTCTAAAGGTCTAAAGTCGACTTTTTGACCTGTTACAATTCTAACCTGGTTAGAATTGGCAGGTTATCGTTCCCTTCGGGGACGTCGGATTTTGTCCAGCGACAAAATCCGACTCGGCAATGTCCTTGCCGCCCCTCACTTCGCGCTAATCGTTATCAAGGGCTCCGCTCGGGGACCATGCCCGCTTCGGACATTGACGCCCCTTCAGAGAATGACAAAAACCTTTCAGAGAAAAATATCGGCGCCTATTGTTCTCCGTCGTATCGTAGGACGTCCACTCACTTCGTTCGTTGGGACGTGGGACGTTGTTCAATCACATCCCACGTCCAAGCGAGAGTGACGAGCGAACGTCCTACGTTCTACGGAACTTCCCGACTCTGACTCTTTGAATCTCTGACTCTGAACCACCGAACTGGCGAACCGGATAACTGGTTAACCGGCCAACCGGCAAACCAATTATCCCGCTTGACAAGATATACTTAGATATGTATACTTGTACAAGCATAAGCAAACATTATTAAACATATACAAAGGCCACTAAAACAGTGCTTTTCTATGATGATATCTGAGAGTTTGACAAAGAGATTTAATGTACAAGAAGTCGCGAATATCCTCGGGATATACCGAGGGACTGTCATCAATTACGAGAAAAAAGGGATATTCCCCGAGCCGCACAGAAATCCCATTAATGGATACCGGGAATACACGGAAGAAGATATCACGAGGCTAAGGGGCATACTTGAGGGCAAAGCAGTCTAAAGGGAGGGGTAATGTATTTTAAGAAACTTGAAATACTCGGGTTCAAATCTTTTCTTAATAAGACAAAGCTTAAATTCGAACCCGGTGTTACCGCGATAGTGGGACCTAACGGGTGCGGCAAAAGTAACATCGTCGACGCGATAAAATGGGTGCTTGGTGAGCAGTCCGTAAAATCCATGCGCAGTTCTTCCATGCAGGATGTGATCTTTAACGGGACTGAAAAATATGATCCCCTGAATTTCGCGGAAGTTTCGTTGACATTGTCCAACGAGAACAGGACCTTGCCCGTGGATTACGATGAGGTCACGATAAGCCGCAGGCTTTACAGGTCGGGGGAAAGCGAGTATCTCTTGAACAAAACGCCAGTCAGACTTGTCGACGTAAGAAGGCTTATCATGGGGACCGGGATAGGAACGAGTTCCTATTCAATAGTGGAACAGGGCAGGATGGATATGATCCTCTCTTCCAAGCCCGAGGAGAGGCGATACGTGTTCGAAGAGGCTAGCGGGATAACGCGATATAAGTCTCAAAAAAGAGAGGCTATTTTAAAGCTCGAAAGGACCAAAGAAAATCTTGTACGGATAAACGATATAACGCTTGAGGTCGAAAAACAGATAAAATCTATCGAACGTAAAGCCCGTAAAGCCGCCAGATATAAGGAGCAGTTTGAGGAGCTTAAAGGTCTGGAGATAAAGCGCGCGTACAGCGAATACAAGGGGCTTGGCGCGGATAATTCTTCTCTAGGGGACGAGGATGGCCTTGTGCGGGGAAAGGTGGAAGAACTGTCAAAGGAACTGGAGAGCTCGTCTGATGCTCTTATGGAAACGAAAGAGGCTTTTAACCAGTGTCTCATGGAGCTTCAGACCGCCCAGAACGAAGTGTTGCGGTTTTCATCGGAGGTGGATAAGAATGAACATAGGATGGAAGTGAACTCCGAAAGGGTGCTCGAGCTTAACAAGTATACCGAGCGGTTACAGTGGGAGATAAAGGAATCCGAGGAAAGGAAGGAAGGCCTTTCCGGAAGGGTTTCTAAGCTTGAGGTCAGGTTTAAGGACGCCAGGACGGGCCGGCTTAGAAAAAGCGAGGAGTTCAATCTGGCGCAGGATACCGTGAAGGAGATAACCGGCAAAATAGAGGAACTTAAGGAAGGTCTGAAGGTAAAGAAAGAAAAGACCCTCGATATATTGACGGACGAGACGAAGGCTAGGAATTCCCTCATAAAAATAAACGCGGATATTCAGAATGCCGAGGCGCGGGAGAGGCGTCTCGAAATAGAAAGGTCGAGCGTCCAGGCTGAAAAAGATAAGGCCAGTCTGGATATGAAAAGTATCGATGCCAGGGCCGAAGCTCTTATATCCGAACTCGCGTTAAAAAGGTCTGAAGCCGAGGCTATAAATAAGGAGTTCTCGATAAAAAATGAGGAGTTGGAGGCGCTTTCCACGCGCAAGCTCGATAAGGAAAAAGAGCTCAATAGCATAGTGCCACGCCGCCAGTTCCTTGAAAAACTCCTTACTGACAGGGAGGGTATCAACGATAGCGTTAAGAAGGTTATGCTTGAGGTAGAGGCTGGAGACGCCAGGTTCAGCGGCGTGCGGGGTATACTTTCGGAACTCTTGAACGTCCGAGACGAATATGAAGAATCGATGGAATCAGTCCTTGGGGATATCGCCCAGGCCATTGTTGTCAATAACCGCGATACCGCCGAAAAGATAACCATGTTCTTGAAAGATAATTCTATGACGAGCGTCAACATTATAATGCTTGATGAACTTTCGAACCAGGCCCCCGGCTCGCATCAAGCGGCAAGCGGAGCGCTAAATGATATAACCCAGGTGATAATGGCGGGAGAGCCGTATTACAACGCCGTTCGGGTGTTATTACGTAACATGTTTGTGGCCGGATCTTCAAGCGCGGCCGATGATTATGTGCGCGAAAACGCGGGATTCGACGGGCGCATTATAGGAATGAAGGGCGAGGTCTTCCAGAACGGTCTTCGAAGAAGCCGAAATTATTCCCAGGAGGAAACAATACCGATTTTCGGGAGGCGCGAAAAGGTAGACCAGATGCGTTGTTCGGAAGAGACGATAAAAGGCGAGTTGAAAGAGGCGGCCTCGCGCATTTGCGGGGTCAAGGCTTGGTTGTCCGAATGCCTGTTGAGAAAAGAAAAGGTCGAGAGCGCGTTGCGCGAGAAGGAAGTAGAATCCGCCGACATATTTTCCCGCCGGTCGACTATGCGTGAGAAGATCGCGTCGTATGAGGAAGAATTGCTTCTTATCGCGGCTGAAAAGGAGCAGGAACAGTCCATACTTCAGGAACTTGCCGAGGGAAAGAACGGTTTTGAACGAGCTTTGAACGATCTGGAGGCGGCGAGCGCGAGGTTGCATTTTGAGATAGAGGAAGCTCAAAGGATTTTACAAGAGTACGGCCACAAAAGGGAAGAAGGGCTTTTCAGGATGTCCGATATAAAAGCCGAGTTATCCGCGCTTATCAAGGAGGAAGAGAATATCTCGGAAAATCTGGAACGGGAGAGCGAATCATGCAAGAGGATATTCTTTGAAATAGAGGAGAAGACCGGGAGGATCGATGTTAACAAGAAAAGGATAGAGGAATTGGAAACCGAGTCCCGGCTTCTTGAGCAGCTTAACGCGGAAAACGATTCCACTATGCAGATACAAAGAGGAAGGATCGACGAACTTGAGGGGAAGAAGAGCGGGCTTTCCTCCACGATCCGGACGGAAGAGGAACGTTTCAGGGGACGGGAAAGAGAGCTTGAGGAGACCAAGAATACGTTAAGGGACCTGGATATCCGCAAAAAGGATATTGAGTATAAGAAAGCGGTGCTACAGGAACGCATGAAAGATAGGTATAAGGTGGATATCGCCGTGATCAGTCTGGAGGTGGACTTGTCTACCGACTGGCAGGCTGTTTCCGAAAGGGTCGGTGTTTTGCGCGAGGAACTCGAAAAAATGGGAGAAGTGAGCCTTGAGGCCGTTGACGAGCTTAAAGATCTTGAGGAGAGGTACCAATTCCTGACCAAGCAGCGTGACGATCTCGTTGAGAGCAGGGAATCCCTTTTAAAGGCTATCGCGAAGATAAACCGCACAACGCGGGGCATGTTCATGGAAACGTTCGAGGCGATAAGGAAAGAGTTCAATGATTATTTCAAGATGCTCTTTAACGGCGGTAAGGCCGATCTTGTCCTTGAAGACGAGAATAACATATTGGAATGCGGTATAGATATAGTTGTGCGTCCTCCCGGAAAAAAACTGCACAACATAATGCAGCTTTCCGGCGGGGAAAAGGCGATGACGGCTATCGCGCTGATCTTCGCGATATTCAAGGTCAACCCCAGCCCGTTTTGTATACTCGACGAGATTGACGCGCCGTTGGACGAGTCGAACGTCGTAAGGTTCTGCAGGGTCCTACAGGAATTCCTCAAGTTGTCACAGTTCGTGATAGTAACACATAACAGGATGACCATACAGCTCGCGGACGTGCTTTACGGGATAACCATGGAAGAGAAAGGCGTATCTAAAATAGTTTCGGTAAAATTCTCGGAGGAAGAGGCGAAGAAAGAGGAAACCGTGCCTCAGACGGTGTAGGTTTTTCGCCTGGTTCGCGGGTTCATTAGTTTGCCAGTTATCCGGTTGGCCGGTTCGGAAAACCGTGGAACGAGGGACGTAAGACGTGGGACGTAGTCGGTTAACCGGTTAGCCAGTTTGCCAGTTCGGAGAACCATGGGACGAGGGATGTAGGACGCATGACGAAAGCAGTCAAAAGGTCTAAAGTCCAAAGTCGAAAAGTCAACAGGTCAAAAAGTCGATTTTAGACCTTAAGACTTTTAAACGGCACACAATGCGACAGAGCTTGGAACCATTCACTATTCACAACCCACCATTCACTATTCACTGATCTGACTTGGCTCAGTCTTCGGAATTACCTGGTTATTTTCTGTGAGTAGACGCAGGTCTTATCTTTCCCTGTTTTTTTAGCGGTATAAAGCGCTATGTCGGCTTTCCTGATAAGATCGTTCTTATTCTTGGAATCGGAGGGGAAGACGGCAAGTCCCAGGCTAATGGTGAGTTTCAGTTTTTTCGGAAGCGAAGTATCAAGCGCAAAAAAATTACGGACTTCCGTCCGTAAACGTTCCGCTATCATGCCGGCTTCTTCTTTTTGAGTCCGCTGCATGATGATACAGAATTCCTCTCCGCCGTATCTACATACAAAATCACTTTTACGCGAATAACGATCCAGTATATGTGCGACGTTCCGGATCGCCTGGTCGCCCCTTAAATGCCCCAGAGTGTCGTTAAATATTTTGAAGTTATCGATATCCACCATTAAAAGGGACAAGTCCCCGTTCTCGTTTTTGGCCCTATCAAGGTCCGCGTCGAGGGTATCGTGAAAATGCCGGGTATTCCATAGGCCGGTAAGCCAGTCCGTCTGGGAAAGATGCACTGTCTTTTCGTAAAGACGAGAGTTCTCTATCGAAAGCGCGGCATGGCCGGCGAACATGTTCAGTATGCGGATATTGTCCTTTGTGATGGGTCTTCGGGAGAACATATTGTCCACTAGAATGGCGCCTAACGTCCTGTCCCTTGTCTTTAAAGGGATGGTTATAAAAAGATCCGTATTAAGAAGTTTTCTTGTCTGGTCGTTTTCAAGTGATTTCGCCGCTTCGGCGTTTATCTCGAACGGCATTCCCTCAAGGATCGTAAGGGCGAGAATGCCCATATCCTCTCTTAGCGGGATGGAGACATCTTTGACTATGTTGTTAAGCCGCGACTCAGGGTCTCGTTTAAACTTATCATAAGAATCTATCAGGTCCTGGAGGGATAGCTTTCTATGGTCTATCTTTTTCCAGATCTTATCAGCCTCATCGGCTGAATGGGGACCGATAGCCATGCGGCCTTCCAGAGTGTGCTTTTTCTCGTTTACAAGGAAAAACATGGCTCGATCAAAAGCGAGACCGTCATGAGAAGTGAGGGCGGTAAGGATAGTATACATTACCTGATCGAGATCGAGAGACTGCATCATAGCGTTCGTGATCTCGGAGAGCATTCCCAGCTCATTTTTGGTTTTTTCATAAAGTTCTTCAAGGTCTTGCCTTGAAAGAACCCGTAAAGCTTTTAACGATGTTTTTTTCTTCTGGATCATAGGTTTTTTGATCATAATTATCGTAATAGTTGTTATCCGCGGGAAGGACGCTTTTTGCGCTTCTGGCGGTTCATTTGTTATTTTTGTTCTTCAGGCGTAGCTTAGCGGGGAAGCTTAAATTATTCATATCCTCTCGGCCATAGGCCGCTCAATGCTCAAAAACATCCTTCCCGTCGCTCCAGCCGTCCATCTGGCTGGCCAGGATGCACAAGACTTCACTAAATTCTCGGCATATCCTGATATTCATCCTTTAGCACATAGCTTTTATCTTACTGTGAATAGCTGACCTGTTACTAATTATCATATACTTTATAACAATAACTATGCTGTGTCAATAAGATGTATAAATTAGGTTAGAATATAAATAGCTAGTTAATGTAGTTGATATTATGGCTATGAAATGATATGATATTGGCATAAAACTCCAGTTAGGAGAACAAAAAGAAATGTTATATTTGTTAGTAAATAAAAAATCTATCACAAGAATTATATCGGCAGTCCTCATATGCACGTTTATCGGTCAGGATATAGTATGGTCTGATCAGGAGACTGTTCGATATAGTACTGTGCAACCAGAGCTTCTTTTCTCAAAACCTGATCAAAGTGACACTCTTTTTACTCTTACTACCGGATATCTCGGGGTATTCCTTAACGGTGTGGAGAATGACCCTAAAGCGAGACAGATAACGGCCCTCGAGGATATTATCCGGAAACGGATAAATGGCATTTTGTTTTCCAACAATATCCCGGAGAGATACAGGGATGAGATAAAGAAAAGTGTTACGATATCCGCGGACGAGATATCTCTTACGCTTGACTTGGGCCCCTGTAAGATACGTTATTTCAACCATAACCTTCCGAAGGCGGAACTTGTCCCGCTTATTATGCAGGATACCAGCGGGCATTATGATATCATCGACGCGAAGATCGGGAAATATCTTACCCGTCAGACGATCGTTCCCCGGAAGACCGCCGATCTCAAAAAAGGTCTTAAGCCGGCGAGGACGCGTTTTCTGGTCTTCGAAGAACTTACCCGGAAACAGCTTAACGAGATAATGGCGCTTAACGATTCCGTCACGGCGTGTAAGGATTGGAACGAGGCGATACAAGGTCTCGCGGAGGAAGCCCCGGGAACGGAGATATTGCTTAAAGAGAACAGTATCGGGGTTTCCGCTTACGCTGTATTCCAGGTGTCCAATAAACACGCGTACATTCCTTTTATACGGGTGCATAAAAAAAGGCAATCCGGCGGTATAGGCCGAGAACTCCTTAACGACCTTTTTACCGAATTCAGCGCGCGGGGACTGCATACCGCGACTTTCGGCGTTGCTTATGACAACGCGGATCTTATCGGATGGTTCGATAAAATGTTACCGGAGGCGGATTTAGTCAAGGGTTTCAATAAGGCTATCGGGTCTAATGAATGGAACTATAATGTCACATTGCGGCAGATACAAAATAAGAAAGAGGCCAAGAAATTCGAGTTCGATCCTCAGATATACCAATACACGGTGGATGATATTTTTGAACTCATAAAAAAATACGGATGGGTATTGCCGGACGATATCTCAGGAGAGCTTAAAAATACATGGGAAAGGATATCGGAATTTTATGCCCCGGAGATCCGGCAATTCGGACAGCATGCCATGAGGTCAGCTTTATACGCTATCATCATCTATTCTAAGCTTAAGAAAGAACGGACGGACTATAAGGAACTCGCGGATATAATCACCGCTTCCCTGGGGCATGATATCGGCAAAAAGACGATCGATAAGAACCTCCTGTTCAAAAGTTCGAACCTTTCAAAAGACGAAATGGAAACTTTGAGCCGCCACGTTAAGGCTTCTGTCAGCTATCTTAAAGAACAGGGTGTTGACATTAACGAACGGGTCGAACGGGCTATTTTAAACCACCATGAGTATATAAGGTCGGATAGCGTGGTGGACAATATAACTTTTATAGTAGACAAGATAGACGCGCGTTATGACCAGGGGAGGCCCGAAAAGGGCGACAAGCGTCTCGCGAAATGGCGTAGAAGCGGAATGATGGAATATCTGGCGAACCTTGCGAACAAGAAGGTACTTAGTGAGACTGTCTATAACGCTATCCTGACGGTCATCACAAAGAAAAACGAGGATTATTTCAATCTTTCGATATCCACGCTTAACCCTGTCCAGAGGTACAGGGAAAGACGCTTATCTGAAGGAAAACTCAACAAAGCGGAGAAGGACAATTTTGGTCCGGCCCTTTTTGTGGACCCGGGGACAGGCAGGCTAAGGGCTCTTAGCGCCGTGGAACATGAGGCGCTGAACCTATCATTGAAACAACTGGTTTTCTCGCCTGACAAAGAAGTGAACGCTTTAAGTAAAGGTGATCCGCTTGTTGATCTTATCAATTCGTTCGCGATTGTCGCGGTGGATAAACCGGAGGACAAAGAAGGGCCTTTATCCGCGATAGAGGAATTTAAATTCGATATTTATGTGGTGGACGACGAGGAGTTGCGGAATGAGCTCGAGCGGCGCGGGGCCGGGAAAATAGCGGAAGGTCTTATATCCCACGCCGGAACATTTGACGGCAAAGCGAAAAATATCTTTATTCCCGCTTCTTATCACAAATTGTTCCTTGAGTTACTTAAGAGGAAGGATGACTACGGCGACAACGACGTTATAAACCTTTTAGGCGGTTTCTGGCTGGCGCACGAAGCGACGCATCTTCTTTTGAGGGAGAAGGATATAGACCGGGAAGCGGAAGGTGATCTACAAAACGCCGCTAATCTGCTTTTATATTTGAGGAAGGCGTTAGGATTCATAGAAGAAGGCGGCAAAAGGAACGCGTCCGGCAAGTTCCAGGAAGCAAGGGGATTTTACGATTTGGCTTCGGAACAACTGAATGCCGCAAGGATGTACAGCGATGATTTTATATACATCAGCGAAATCGCGCTCGAGATCGCCGAGGCTAAAAAAGAGTGGGGCGAGGCGTATGTCCTCGCGAGCGGGATCATGAGTTTTATCGCCAGACGCAAACATGTGGCGAGCGTGGGAGACAACCGTCTTGACCGGGTCATGGATATTCTCGTTAAGGTAAATAACGGGGACGGACGAAAGATAGTCGCCGGTATATTGAAAAGTTTAAAACAGATGGAAAACCTAAAGGATGAGGAAGAGAAGTGGCGGCATAAACTGATAATCTACCAGGTGGCCCCGCTTGTGAACGATATCCTCGGGATAGACACGGGGATGATGTTCGCGGTGCGGAATATGCTCCCCGGGAGATTAGCGAAGGTCGATCCCGATGGGACGGACATGGAAGCTTGCAAGGAAGAAGTGATAAATATCTTTGCGATGCTGGCGGCTAAAAAAAGAACCGCTTCACCGGAGGCCGTAAAATCGAAGGTTGACGATCTTTTTAAAAATGTTATCGCGGGTTATACGAGAGAAAAATGGAGAAGCTTCCACGACATGGCGGCCGTGGAACATTTTCTGTATGGCGACCTGCCCGTCGCGTGTGAGTATATCAGAAGGTCTTTTGAGGCCGATCCCCCAAAAGCGTTTCAGAAAAAACACGCGATAACCGTGCTAAACGAATTGTTGGAACTGGCCGATAGCGGTAAGATGTCCGCTGTGACGAAAGACTACGCGAATATAGATAACGCTCTTTCCTACATATATTTTTTGAGCGGCAGGGAAGCCTTCCAAAGAGGTTCCAATGGGCGCGCCATAAAACTTCTGGAGCGTGCCATAGAGTACAAGTTTATGATACCTGAAGCGTTTCCCCTTATGACCAGGGCATATATCGTGGAAGCCGGGAATTTGGAACCATTTTCGGAAACGGTTTTTGAAAACCTCCTGGCGAACGCGGATAAGACGCTGATTGTCATCAAGAGCCGGCTTGATAAAGAGGGAGTGCCCGCTCCGGAAAGTCTTTTGGAAATGGAAGAAATCCTGGTGAGGGAGAAAGAATCCCTAGCGCGTTATAAGAAGGCTACAGAACTTGCCAGGCGGGGAGATTATAAGGGCAGTTTGAAAGAGATATACAGCCCGTACGATATGTCCAAAAATGCCGGTATCCCCGGATATATTTCAAAATTTAGAAAACAGGTTTTATCTCTAAGTGAGGCCAGGGGAAAAGGGGAGGAGTTGTTTAACTTCGAACGCTTCGCCGAAGCGTCCGGCAAATTGGACGAGGTGTTAAAAGATAATCCCTTTGACGAGATAGCCCAGGCCCTCAAGGCGCGGAGCGAGGAAAAGCTAAAAATGTCAGAGGTAAAGACGCCGGCCATTCCGGACGAGGGAACAAAAAAAGGTGATCAGGTCGTAAAGATTAAACCCGGAAAGGCAAAACAAAAGGGCCCCGTTCTTACGTCACGGGATATCTCAA
>CAZOMD010000008.1:23137-37560 GCA_964580895.1 uncultured Planctomycetia bacterium
GTTGGAGTTTTTAAACCGGCGCGGCCCGGGAGTGCCGGTATTTTTCCACCAGGATACCGTATCCAGGCTCCAGGAAAGATCCATGCCCCTTGATAAAAAGAAAAAGATAATTGGCGCCGTCATGGAAGTCGCGGCGGGTTTCCGCGGGGATAAGGCCAGGCCGATCACCAGGCACGGAGCGGTGAGCGTGATCGAGTATCCGAAAACCGCGATAATGTTCTCTGTCGCGGGTGATGGAACATTGTTAATATACTGGGCCGGGAAAAAAGAACAGACTTTTCATCTTGATCTTAAAGCGTATTCGGCGCAGCGAGTCCCCGATAAAGTGCCGGGACAGTTCATAAATGTGTTTGATCTCGATCTGCCGGGGCTGGTCCTCCCAAAACCGTCCGATAGCGGGCCATGCCTTTTCATCGATCCAAAGACAGACAAGATACGGGCGTTGACAAAAGAAGAGCACGCCGCGTTGAATAGAGCTTTCCGTAAACTTGTACCGTTCCCGGGGGAGGCGGATAAAGCCTCTTCATCCAAACACCTGGCCGCGGGCGACGCGCTTTATGATTTTATACAGGACTTCATAAAACCCAAAAAGTCCGTAAATAAGGACATGGTTGTCTCTATCTTGGATGATACCGCGAAAAGGTTTGGGCTTTCCGAAAGGCCGAAAAGCAAGACCTTTGCGATATTTGAGGAGGCGGTGGCGTCTTTTGTCGAGAAAATAGCCCCCGAAACCGCCAGATTAAAGACGGAGAGAGTGGACATATACACATACAACGTTGATGAGCTGAGATCAAACCTTACCCCTGAATATGAATATATCTCCGAAGGGCTTATAACTCATGCCGGGACTTATAACGGCAGAGTAAGCAATCTATTTATTCCCGAGCACTATCATGCGCTTTTGAACGGGATCATAGACCGCAGGTCCGAAATTCCAGGCACAGAGGAAGTTCTGGCAATATGGCTTGAGCATGAATTTGAACATCTCGCGGACAGAAAAAGGGAGCTTGATAAAAGCCTCGGCAAGAACGAGAGGGATGGATTGAGATATCATTATCTCTTGGCCAAGGCCGTATATTTGTATGAAAAAGGTTTGATGAAAGAGGCGTTGGAACTTTTGAACGAAGCTACCGGCATATACGCGGCGTATTCCTTCGCGTATGAACTAAAAGGATTGATAAAGGAAAATACCGGGGACTACTCCGGCGCGAGAGACGAATATCTTGAGGCTTTGATCGAAGCGAACATAGCGAGCGGTGAAATAGCCACCGAACATGCTATGCTGGAAAAAATCCTGCGGATGATAAGAAAAGTGGAAGAGAAAAAATCCGCTCCAAAACCTGTCTTCAAGTATTTATCGCAAAAATTGGATAGGCTGCAAAGTTCGGGGATGCACGAGGATATAGCCATGAGGCTTTTGAAGATATCCGCGGGCAAAAAAAGCGATATGGCTCTTTTTAAGAAAAACCTTAAATTATTGTTAAAGAAAGTGGATCGGTTTGAAACGGACCTGGCGGAATGTAAAAGGGCGATAATAGCGCATTACAAGGCGTTCGAGAACAAGGATGAGCGCGATATCGCCAAGGTCGAGGCTGTGCTTTCGGTCGTCGAAAGGGCGTGGGAGGGCCGTATCTCTCAGCGAAGGATCGAAGTGGTCGACACTCTTACCGGTATAATACCGGTCGCGATAGAATACGTGCGCCAAACCCTACCTTCTGAGGACAGGAGTTCTAACTTTAAAGGGACGGGGATACTTAAGAAATTATTGGATATCGAAGCCGCGGGCAAACTGGTCAATCCTTCTAAATCCGGCCGCATGGATAATGTCATAGCTTATATCCATTATCTCGCCGGAGAGCTGGCTTTGGGCGGCAGGGATTATAGGAATGCCAGAGGATGGTTTGAGAGCGCCATTAAAATAGACCATGAACTGCCCTTGCCGTTCGCCGGCATAGTTATCGTCAATATCGCGGAGGATAAGTCCGAACTTTCGTTCGAAAGGGCGTATACGGACTTACAGGCATTAGAAGAAGAATTCGGCCCGTTACAGGTATTCGCGGATATCAGGGTACAGCTGGCGAGAGAGAAAGAGATGATAGCCATATATGTCAGGGCGTCCGGCATGCTGAAAAACGGGAATTACGAGGTATGCGTCAATATCGTCGATAAAGCGGCGGAGAAGTTCGACCCTGAAAAAGAATTGTCGGATGACTTAAAGAGATTAAAGGAAGAGGCCCAAGTCCTGCTGAGAGCGAAAAAAGAAGGCGAAAGGCACCTGAGCGCCGGCGAGTGCAATCTCGCGGCGGACGCGTTCAGCAGGGTCTTGAACGGGAATCCGGACGATACGGCCGTGAGGTATCTGGTGAAGATAACTATCCCGGCGCTAAAGAGGGAGATGGAACTCGTCGAAAGTAAGTTGGCGTCTTTGGAAGAGAACCTGAAATCGGCGCGAGAATTATTCGGGATGGGGTCGCGCCAGGCGTCGCCCGCTAACCAGATAAGAAAAATAGCGAAAGCTAGGTCTAATTTTGAGAAAGCCCTGGAAACGCTGGGAGCCGCGAGAAAAGATATCAACGGTCTGGCCATTACGCCGGGGTTTGACGAAAGGGTAGCGCGTATACGCGGCAGTATCGATGTCTTGGAAAGAGAGATAAATAATAATCTTTTTGAGATAAAACTACTTCCGGACGAAATAGTCGCGGAAAAGGTTGAAGATGAAAAAGCGGTAGAAAAAAGGAGAAAGAAAGCGGCGGCGCAGAGAAAAAGGGGAAATAAGAAAAATAAAGGGCAAAATGGAGAAAGTCCGGCCGCGATCATTACGGAGGGAGAACCGGACAAAGTGGGAACTAAGCCCGATGTCGATGGGGTAATCGGGGGGACTGAGGTTCTGGTCGCTCGAAAAGTATTAGATTTTATGGATAAAGTAGACCATAAGGATTTCAAGGGCCAGACTTGGGGTACCATTAGCCGGATGAAAAACAAGCATTTCGGCAATATGCGTAAAGTAAAAAGTTCGAGAAAAATATGGGGCACGAGGACAGGTAAATTCAGGATATTGTACACAATGATGACTAAGGATGGACAGGATATTGTTTTGATCATTGATATTTTTGATAAAGATGAGAGTGACTATCTCGCGACAAAAGAAATGAACAAGACATATAACGTGGAAACTTTGTTAATAAGCGCCGTTAATATCGATAAGTTAATGGAAGGCAACTCGGATGTTTTAAAAACACAGGGCCCGCAGCCTGGCGCGGTAGAAGAACGTTCTTATCATCCGCCCAGAAGGGTCTGTAAAGGGCAGAGCGATCTTGGGGACATATTTACGGAAATGCTTATGAAGGAAAAGAGACCCGCCTCCGAAGAATATTACACTGAAAGCGACGCGCGGGAGATTCTCTCGCGCGGTATGAGCTGGGTTTTGAAGGAGGAAGGGACTCCGACCGGGAAACAGCCTGATAATATCATCGATGTCTATCTTAGCGCCTTAAACACAGCTTTAGGAAAAGATGTCTCTAAAGGGGAACTATTGGTATACCTTGATTTTCACGAAGCGCTGCACATCCTTTTGTATAAAGAGGGTGACATAGGACAGGTCATGAAAGATATTAAGACAGCTCTTCCGGGCGGCAGGTTTGAGGAATTTAGGCGGATCTTCCAGGCTCAGAACGGCAGGCTCGAGTCCGAGGCGGAGTTTGTCGAGGAATTGGTCGTTACATATTTCAGCGAAAAACTACTCGGGAATACCGTCAGATTATATGATCCGGAGTCCGGGCTAAGAACGGATCTTGAAAATTTTGAGAAAAGTCTCCCATCGGTCATTGAGAACAGCTTCGGGAAGAAGCTCATGGGTGAGATAAGAAGAAGGTGGGTCCTCGCGTGTGACAGGATGATAACACATAGTTTTGAGGAAAAGCTAATGAAGGCACCTAACAGTGCTGACAAACCGTATGAATGGTCCACGACCCTGCAGACGATCCTAAAAAACAACGCGGCTAAAGGGGATATCTCGCCTTTTACGCCTGAAAGAGCTGAAAATATATTCAGAAGCACAATAGGCGCCAAAATGAATGAAGTAATGCCCGTCAAAGAAAGGTATGAGATCACCCCCGGGGAAACCGTTACCAACAAAAGGTTGTTTTATATTTTTACGATGCTTATGCAATTCCCCTTGGGGAGGGTCATACGACATTTTGAAAAAGTCTACCCCGGCAGGTATGGCTTTCTGCTCTACCTTTTGAAAGAATGGATGGAAGAAAAGGGGTATACCGAGGACCAGCAATTGCGGAACTTTGAGATAGCCGAGTTTTTGCAGAAGGTAAAACCATCCGCGGCGGAGAGTGATTCCGAACAGATAGCCCGGTATTTGAGGCATTTTTATTACAATATCGTCGAGTTCAGGATAGGGATAGGCTTAAAAAATAATCTTAAACATGTTACGAAAGACTTCACGGAATATGTTTCGGAGGAAGGGGTGCGAAAATACCGCGATAAGTTGGACAAGATGTTGGAAACGGCCCGCGCCTCGATGAACAAGGTAAACCGGAAAAGGAAGGACCTGGAAATAGATGACGTGGAAGAGTTCATTGTGCATTTGCATAACATGGAAAAAAGGATCACGAGGATCATAAATGAACTCGATCAGATGATAAACAAACTCGATATAGATCCCGACCAGAAAGCCGTGCTGTACGGGAATAATAATAAGGTAAGAGAAGCGTCCGGCTGGCTGGGCGTAATATTCCGGCAGCTCGAGAAAGAGATGATGTTCGAGGCCAGAAGCCTGAAAAAAACATTAGCTTCCCTGCAACAGCTCGTGGATACGCAGGATATGGAGTTTAACTATCCGCAGATAGCGTGGCTTGGTAATTTAATACCGGATTCGGGAAGCGTTATCGAGACGAAGATCGGCTCCGAGAACAGACTGCAATTCCAGGTCTATATTGACAACGTGAACTTTATGCCGCACCTTCTTTCCGACGATCCCTGGAACGTGGAATTCACTACGGAATGCATGGAGGCGCGTCTTATTGTCTCCAAATTTGATAAAGTGAAGGGAAAATATAAAAATGTGGAAGAGGTCCCGATGAAGTATGTCGGCCCCGGAGGGATAAATAACCACGACTACGTATTCGCGGGCAACTTCTTGCCGAAAGCGCCCGGCAAATATTCCGTAACTGCCCAGGCCGGGATAAAAGGTCTTCCCGGAAAGAAATTCTCCAAGGTCTTATGGAGGGGGTCCATTAACCGTAAGCGGACAAAGGAGAATCCGTCCGGCGGAGTGATATTTGTCGTAGAGGGAGAAGAAAATAAGGAGTTTGCCTCCGCCGGGAACACGTCTGAAAATAGCGGTAATCCGTCATCGGGAAATCCGGGGCCAAGCGGTCCCGGCGGCCCGGCCCCGGAAAGTCCGGATAATGCCGGTATCGGCCGGTCGGATGGTAAGGGCGGTACGCAAAACGCGTTATGGGACCCGAGGATCATCGAGGAGAAAGAGAAAAAAAATACCATACCGTGGCTCGTCCACGCTCTTTCTATCCTTTCCCAACATAAGGCGATAGCGGAGAGGGACAGGGCGGAAGGCTTAAGTAGCGGGGAAAAGAAAAGAGAGAGGACGCTGATCCTTATCGATACCGAACTGGCTGGGATAAGCATGGATGAAAAACTGGGTTCGGAGATAGGCGATCTTATAAAGACCCTCGAACATCTGGAGGGCAACAATAATGAGCTCAGGACTTTTCTTTCCAACCTGGAAGTAAGGCTTGGGAAGGGAGAAGAGCTTCTCAATAAGACGGCCAACGCGGATCCCGCGGATATGATCATCATAACAACAAGTTCGAACCTGACGGTCTTCGACGCCTTTAAAGGCCGGTCGATCGTAGCGGCCATAAATGATGTTGATGAAAACGGGAACAGCGTAAAAGTGCCTTATGTGCCGTTATTAGGTGTTACGCTTTTCGCCATAAGTAAGCACCTCGTGAGCAATAATTATGAGGATTGGGCTTCCGACATCCTCCGCGAACATTACGCGAATATAACCGGAGCGGTGCCGTTCGACGAACTAAGCACCGAGGAACTACGCGATCTTTTTGACTTAAACGCAAAGACGTTTGTGATAAAAATAATACCGCCTGCGACCGAACTCGAAGTTGAGGAATTCGTGAAGATGATCGAGCGCCTTCGCGTTACGCTGACGAAGGCGTGATGGTTTTGCCGGTTCATCGGTTAGCCAGTTTGCCGGTTGGCCGGTCGCAGGTTCGGGGACGGAGAGATCCGAATGCAATTTATAAGAAAGGAGTAAAGATGCGCAAATCAATTTCAAAAATTCTCGCCATATCATTAATAATCACTTTTATGCCAAGTCAAATACAGTATGCCTTTGCTTATGAAAATTTATCCCCGGTATTGCTTAACGACAAAGGTATAAGTATAGAAAGGTCCGGGGTAAAGGATGAAGTCAAGGGCGAACTCGACCCGGGAACCATAGGAAGGGGGGAACCTTGGGAGGATCTGTTCGATGGAAAATTGCCCGAAGGGATCGATATAACAGGAATACCTTTTAGCGCTTTAATAAAAGGAGGATTTCCGGAAGACGTCGCTCTTGGCGTTTCTTCTAAGACTTTACGCACGATAGTGGCGGGTTTACATCTCGCGATTACGAAGACACGGGCGAATATTGAAAAAGTGCCGCCACAACATAGAGTAAGAGTAGAGGAAACCGTCAAAAATTTAGTTAAAACGCTTTCTTATCTTTATCGAGGCGAATTTAAGAAGATACACCTGTTCCGAGCTATCCGTGCGGATAAAAATAATTACCTCTTAGGGTTTAACTATCAAGGTAAGCCCGGATTGGCGGTCGATCTGATCGAGAATCTTTCTTTAGATGAGGCCGCGGAATATCTTTTTCACGAACATGTCCCCAAAGAGCATGAAATAGGGCATAAGATCGTTTATGAAGAGATACAAAAACCGATATTCTGGACGGGCGAAGTCAATAAGCTCGGAGTGAAACTCAGGAATTTTATTGAGGGTGACCGGGCAGGTGCCGTGAAAATATCCGGTAATAAAAAAGGTATACCGACGTGGCGCGCCAGATATAGACGTTCCAAAGAATTGTTCGTGCGCAGCGCGTTTGGCGACCAGCTTGTTTTCGGCACAAGCGGTATCAGGGAGTTCGTAAAATTCCTGGAAGACATAAAATGTTTCGCGATGGCGAAAGCTATATTAAGTTACATGGAAGAGATCGGAGAACCCAGAGCTATGGCATATGCGGGTGACTTTAGGCCCTCCACTTCACGTATCGTGACCACGCAGATCATGGCAGCTTTGGAGATGGAGAGAGAGATCGTCTATGGAGGTGAGCTCCCGACCCCCGCGGTAGTTTATTATGGCATGTACAGGGAAGAGGGGGCTATACCGAGTTCAGAGATAACCGCAAGCCACTGCCCTGTTCTACCGTTAAATATCGAACAAAACGGGATCAAACCCAACAGGATGACAGGAGAGGTGTTAAAAGAAGATGAACGCCGTATCCTTAAACATGTACGTGAATTCATGGAGATCGAGTTTATGATGCGCGAAGAGCAAAGTAAATTCGGCAAAAAAGGAATGCTAAAAAAGAAATTGTCCGTAGAACAAAAAGAGCTGTTGGGTAAAACGCTTGATATAATGAAAAATGTTAACAAAGAAGTAGAAAAGATGTACAGCGACCGCTACGCAAAAGGCTTCGGCAGGATCTTTGATGAAAACGATAAAATACCTTTTGTGGAACACATGGCTGTCGGAAGAGATCTTATTAAGAAAACATTCGAAGAAATGGGCGCAGACATCCAGCCATATGAAAGGAACAGAGCCTGGGTAGAAGGCCTTATCGTGGATACGGAGGATATTAAGCCTAAACTGGCGGAAATAGTAGGAAACATCGGGAAGGAGTGGAAGGGAAAAGGAGAAGAAATACGCGGGATATTCACAACGGACGGCGATTCCGACAGACCCGCGCTTTTTGATGAAGATGGCACGTTTGTTTACGGCGACAAGCTGGGGTATCTTACATGCGAATATATACGCAACCTGAAAGCGAATCACGGCAAAAAGGTCTTCGTGGCGGTTACGGCGACCGTAAGTGATGCCGTTATTAGAAGGATGGAAAGCCTTGGCATGGAAGTGGCCAAAGTAAAGATAGGTTCTCCGTACGTAGTTAAAGCCATGGAAGACAGACTTGCGCGGGCCGCTAAAGCGGGAGAGGACGTGATCGCCTGCGGGTTTGAAAGGAACGGAGGATTTCTGCTGGGAAGCGACATCACGCTTGATAACGGCAGCGTTTTAAAGGCTCTTCCCACGCGGGATTCACTATTGCCGATCATAACCGCGTTTCATACAGCGAAGAAGGAAGAGAGGACGATCGGTGAGCTTGTAAATAACAGGTTTAGCGGCGAATACGCGAGCTACGCGTGGTCAAGCCTTATCGACAGTAAAACGGTGGACCCTCTTGATGCCGGCAACACGGAGTTGTGTAGACAATATACCGCGACTATGGGGCAGGCTATCATGAGAAATTTCTCACCCCGGGATTTGAATATAGTGGAGGTACAGTTCCATGATGACGAAAGCATAACGTATCTCGTGAATGACGGGAAAGAGTACGCGGCGGAAAAAGGCGAAGAGTTTTCGGAATATATGAATAACATTAAAAGGACTCTTGAGAGTTATTTCACCGAGGATAAAGAGTTGTTCGGCGGGATCGACCGGATAAACTATCTCGACGGAGTAAGGATGTTCTTTAAGAACAAAGAAGTCATACATATGAGGCCTTCGGGGAATTCGCCGCAGTGGAGAATATACACGGAAGCGCCCACTTTGGAGAGGGCGCAACAAATGACCGAATATAAGCTGCCGGTATATCCCGAGATAATAAAACAATATCTGGAGGAAAAGAAGAAATTCGAAGGCGTACGGATCCTGGCGAAAGACAACCAGGCGATGAAAAATACATTTGCCGGAGTGTTCGACGCGGAAAAGGATAAGTGGATAACCTGGGAAATGACTTTTGGCCCGAAGAGCGAACATAAAGAAGAAGAAGGCATTGTTTTCGGAGAAAACAATGAATCGGTGAGTTTTTACAGCACAAGGATCTACGATGTAACAAGCGATATCGACTGGTTACCCGCAAAGGGGTTTGAAAATGACAAGCTGGAGATAAAACGTACCATTACCTGGAACAGAAAGAATGGTACTTTGATATGCAAGGAAGAGTGGTCGGACGGCCGCGCGGTGTCCGTTACATTAGAAGGACCTGATGCGTGGCTTGAGATCGGAAGAGGGCTTGATAAGAATATCCCAATGGGTAAATTCCAGGATATGCCGTTCCCGGTCATGAGCGACAAGGCTAGGGATTATTTCAAGGGACAAGGCGTATACTGGTTTGATCTTTTTGATGTCTCGGTCGAATCGGAATTTACCGTAGAAGCGCCTATGTGGGCGCATAACTTCAATTTTAAAGCACCTGACGATGGCAGCGCGAAAAAAGAAGATGGCAGGATAATAGCCGTTCTTAATCCCGGCACGTCCGAAGAGCTAAAGAACGCCCAGGAATTTTATGTGCATCATATGGTAGAGAACTTAAAGAGAGTCCTCGCAAACATCCCTGAAAAGAAGTTCCTTTTGGCCGTTGACAGGGAGATAGGCGGAGACTACCAGCGGGGTTTGACCAATAACCTTCTCAAAAAAATATCGGAATTGCAGGATAAGAGTGATTTTGAAAACTTACTGACTGTGAGAGGGTCTGGCGGAGAGGATCTGGCCGCTAAAATAAATACACTGATCAAAGAAACCGAAGGTCTTGATATGGAAAATGTCGTTATCGTAGCCAGACAGGCGAATATAGATCAGAATAAATTTGAAGATATGGAAGGCCGCGCTATCATAGCAGGTATCGAGGATGGAGGCGCGTTTGAGAAAAGTTATATCCCGATCCTCGAGACCATTTCGATAGCGCTGGGTATGGCGTACGGCGCTGATTACGAGGCGATAAAAAGCGTTTACGATCTTATCACGGATGAAAGTAACGCGCTGACAATAGATGAATTTAGGGGCATAATGAAGCAGAGGATAATACATATCATACCTAAAGCAATAGCCTTTGAAACCGAAGAGCTCCGGGCGATATACGACCAGGCCCTGAGAGCGCTTATAAGCGCGTAAGGGATACAAAACGGTAGTGGACTATAGCGCGAGTGAGTTACGCGTAATTATTAGCGTATAGCGTGTAGTTGCGGCATAACGAAGGTGTGCGATTGTTAGCGTATAGCGCCCGCCTTCGGCCGGGATAGCGGATAGTTCAGGCCATAGATCACAGACAATAGACCATATTATTGGAGTAGGGGCGGGTTTAAAACCCGCCCAGTTATGATCAAATGAAAATATTTTTATCGTCTTTCAGGGTCTCACTCACTTCGTTCGCTCACCCGGGAAGACGATTTTTATTTCCATAGGTGACCCCGCAGGCTTGCTGTGATAGAATACTTCGGGTTGCAATGGCGTAACGATGTGAGGTGATTGTGATTACGTTGGCTTAAAATAGTCTAACCTGGTTAGAATTGCCGGGTTAGAATTGCCGGGTTTAGCACTGCGAACGAACATCCCACGTCCCACGGACTCTTTGCTTCTTGCCTCTCGCTTCTCTCTCTATCCTCTGACTCTTTACAACTAACCAATGAACCAGCAAACCAGTTAGCTGGCAAACTGGCTAACCCTGCCTACCGGCAGGCAGGCGGTGAACCGGCGAACCAATTTCGTCCCACGTCTTACGTCCCTCGTTCCACGGTTCTCCGAACCGGTCAACCGGCGCCGGGCATATGAATAAAACAAAGCTTTTTGCTTTTGAAAACAAACCGGGGTATACTACCATTTACATCTTTGATGAGTCGGAAGAGCTTGTGAAATATGTCTAAAAACCGTGGAGAAGGAGGAGAAGATGAAAAAACACATAACTAAAATTATGGTAAAAGTATTGACGGGTATAATACCAGTACTGTTTATTACCACCAATCCAGGTTTACTTTTCGCGGGTCTTATTACCGCTAACGATGGAGTCCTTTCCGCGGAAAAAATGTACGTAACCGAAAAAATCGGGGGCTATTTGGTTACAGCACCTAATGGTAGCCAATTATGGGTGGATATCATCCAGCCAAAAGCCTCTAGTTATCCCAATGCGAAATTTCCGGCAATAATCAGTGTAGCGCCCGGGACTGCCGCGGGCGAACTGGCGGAAGGTGACGAAGGTATCGGTATTGCCGTCCAGGGATTTGTTGAGGTACATTTTAATCTAGAAGGCCGCGGGAGAATTCATCTTAGCGAGGGAGTCGAAGACTTCGGTGGATACGTACATCAGGATGATCTTAAGGCAATTATACGATATACGTCAGGATTGCCAAACGTTGACGTAAACAATATTGGTGTTTTGAGCGGGTCTTATGGGCTCGTTACCGCGTCAGGATGTTTGGGACGATTCAATGAGTTAGCCGTGAAATACTTTATAGATTCAGAAGGACCGACACATAGTTTTATCCATGTAAAAGAAGCCTGGTATTTAGACAACGATGCTAGCAATGATACTCCGGCTATACAGGCGGCAAAGTTGTTCGGCCATGTTAGCATACAGAGCGATAATTCGGCGGAAAATGTCGCTTTCTGGAGACAGCGAGACCCGATGCATTTCATTAAATTAATAAAATGTTATTACATGCGGATACAAAACTACTATGATCACGCCCAGCCCCCGAGTGCGTCGGGGCAATTCAGACAGTTTGATCTATATCCCGCCTGGTATAATAATAAACATGCTGTTGAGATAATAAATGCCGCTGTAGACGGGACAGCGAAAGAAGTATATGTAAATCGAAGTTATTTGGGAAATATACCCGGAGCCACTTATTCTTACAGGAACCCGCCCATATACTATGAGAATTTTAGCGCGGAACAAAAACGCGCGGAAGGTATTTTGTGTATAAAAGAAATGGCCAATTTGCCTTGATCGATCCGGGATATGGACGCTACGGTCGATAATAATATTCCGTTCTTCTGACTTCGTACTACGGTCAAAGTCTGCCGGCCGGCAGGCGGCGAACCGGCTAACCAGGGAACTAGAGAACCAGCGAACTGAAAACCGCATCTCTATTCACAAAACCTCCATATTGAGTTATAATATTGGCTATGAAGGCCAACCATTTAACCGATGACGATGCCCTCGAATTAACCGTATTTACGCAGATGAAAAAGAAAAAGAAAACCCTTGCCGTCGCCGAATCGTGTACCGGCGGAGTTATTTCTCACAGGCTGACAAATATTCCGGGGAGTTCAGGGTATTTTACCGGCGGCGTTATCGCATATTCAAATAATATAAAGACTTCCATGCTTGAAGTCCCCTCGGATATCATTAAAAAATACGGCGCTGTAAGTCGTGATGTCGCGCTTTTTATGGCATCAGGGGTAAGGGACGCTTTTGGAGCGGACATAGGTGTTTCCGTGACCGGTATCGCTGGCCCCGGCGGCGGCAATCCCGGAAAACCGGTAGGTACGGCATATATCGGGTTCGCTTCTAAAAAAGGGTCAGCCGTTCGTAAAGTGTTTTTTAACGGGGACAGGGTGTATGTCAAAAACAGGTTCGCTGATTCGGTTATGGAATTTTTACTTGAAAAGATATGATCCCTCCAAGGCGAGAGACGCATGATGGACGAAAAGGGCGAAACCGGTAAAATCCGCAGTTTTATCGCTATAGAGATCAATAACGCCGCGCGGGAAGAGATGGGAAGGGTTATCAGCATATTTAAGAAGTCCAGCGCGGATGTCAAATGGGTAGATCCCGGTTCGGTACACATGACCTTGAAATTTTTGGGGTCCATAACCGAAAGTGATGTCAGGAAGATCTCCGGGAGGCTAAAAGAGATTTCCTCGGATTTCCGTTCATTCCAGATAACTACCGGTCAGCTTGGGGCCTTTCCGGGGTGGGCATCGGCCAGGGTTCTTTGGATAGGTATCGAAAGAGGTGCCGAAGAGATAAAGGCGCTTGCCAGCCGCGTTGAAGGAGCGCTGTCGCAAGAGGGATTTGAAAAAGAAAAAAGGGCTTTTGCTCCCCATCTTACTTTTGGCAGAGTGAAACAGATCAAAGTAAAAGACGAATTCCGGAAAATAGCCGACTCCGTTACTGTAAATCATGTGGACATAGATATTTCGCGTATAGTGCTTTTTAAGTCGGTCTTATCGCCGCGAGGCGCGGAGTATACCCCGTTAGTTGAGTTTAACCTTTCGAGATAAGATACATTCTTACCTTTAGAATTTCCAAAAAAAAATGAAAGAAAATCGTCCGAAATTGTGTCTCTATAAATGGGGGGTATTCTTTGGTTTGCGGGTTGGAGAATCGTGGAACGAGGGACGTAAGGCGTGGGACGAAGTTGGTTCACCGGTTGGCCAGTTTGCCAGTTGGCCGGTTTGGAGAACCGTGGAACGAGGGACGTAAGACGTGGGACGAAGTTGTTCGCCGGTTAGCCAGTTTGCCGGTTCGCTGGTGGGCTAGTTCCGCTGGTTTGCTAGTTAGTTGGTTTGTTGGCACAACAAAACGTTGTCTATTATACTATATCAAATTTACTTAGCGTATTAAATAAACGCTTTACAAAAAATGAAGCCTGTTTGTATAATAGGTCAATTAGGTCAATCAGAAAAACCGGGAGGTCTTAACATGACTAAGAGAAAGGTCGACGTCGAGGAGCAAGATAAAAAAACACCAGAAGTCGTTCAGAACCCTGGCAAAAAGAAAGCCTTGGAACTGGCGTTGAGCAAGATCGAAAAAGATTTTGGGGAAGGCGCGATCATGAAAATGGGAGCAGGTCATAAGGTAGAGGTGGCAGTCATACCTACGGGGTCGATAGGGCTGGATCTGGCGCTTGGGATTAACGGCGTCCCACGGGGGCGTGTGGTGGAAATCTTTGGTCCCGAATCTAGCGGCAAAACTACGCTTACCTTGAGCATAATAGCCAACGCGCAGGCGTCCGGCGGGGAAGCGGCGTTTATAGACGCGGAGCACGCGTTCGATCCGACGTACGCTAAGAAGATCGGGGTTAATCTCGATAATCTCCTCATCTCCCAGCCTGATAGCGGTGAACAGGCGCTGGAGATAACCGAGACCCTTGTTAGGAGCAATGCCGTCGACGTGGTCGTGGTGGATTCGGTGGCGGCCCTGACCCCGCGCAAGGAGATAGAGGGTGAAATGGGGGACTCCCATGTAGGGCTTCAGGCGCGGCTCATGAGCCAGGCTCTCAGGAAACTTACCGCGGCTATCAGTAAATCAAAGACCTGTGTCATATTTATCAACCAGATCCGGATGAAGATAGGCGTAATGTTCGGTAATCCCGAAACCACTACGGGCG
>CAZOMD010000008.1:37570-41098 GCA_964580895.1 uncultured Planctomycetia bacterium
GACGGATAGCCTCACTTAAAAAAGGCGAAGTTACAATCGGTAACAGGATAAAAGCCAAGGTAGTGAAGAACAAGATGGCGGCGCCGTTCAAACAGACCGAGTTCGATATCATGTTTGATGAAGGTATTTCCCGTTCCTCGAGCATAATAGATATGGCGGAGGAATTGGGAGTGCTGAAAAAGACCGGCACATGGCTTTCTTACGAGGAAGAGAAGATCGGACAGGGTAAAGAAAATGCCAGGTTATTTCTCAGGGAAAACCCCAAGGTGCTGAACAAGATAGAGTCTGACGTGCGGAAGGCTTTTGCCGTCTCAATCGCGAATATTTGAGGCCCGTTACCCGGATTTTGCTATCGGGGTATCCCAAAATTTGGCAGCGTTATTTTGCGTGGGATATAGTTTTCCATCGCGGAATTTGGGATGGAGCCCCACCCGGGCTAAAGCCCGGGGTTCCTGGGCGGAATACTCAAGCGGCCACCACTTATCCGCGCCCTGAAGGGCGCGGTTTTAGGCCGCGTAGTATAAATAACGTCCGGGGGACCGGCGGACTGTTCGGTTCGGGCAAAACATCCATATTCTGGCAGGACAGATGAGAAAGTGTTCCGACAGGGTAAAAGACCTTAAAAAGGCCAGGGCGTACGGTCTGAGGCTTCTCGCGATATGCCCGCGCACCGCGAAGGAAATGGACGCGCGCCTTAAGAAATTCGGATGCGGCGAGGATCTGCGAGGGCGGCTGATAGAGTCCTTTAAGGGAGAGGGGCTTATAGACGATCTTCGTTTCGCCGAGGAATGGATAGAGGAAAGAGTGAAGAGTAGTCCGCGGAGCGCCGATTTCATTAAAGCTGAACTTTTGAGAAAAGGCGTTATCCCCGAAGACGCGGAAAGAATAATTAACGACAGGCGAGAGATACTCAATGACCGTTATGTCGCGCGTGAAATAATCCGGCGCGACAAGATAGCCGGCGCGAGGGGAAAGGCCGGTCCAAAGGATAAAGAAAGACTTTACAGGCTGCTTTTGTCCAGAGGTATCGGCCCGGAAGAAGCCGAGGAAACCGTAAATGAATATACAGGGTGGGAAGAAAATGAGAGCTGATGAGATAAGACGCGAATTTCTCGCGTTCTTTGAAAATAAAGGGCATACGGTCGTCCGGAGCGACCTGTTGGTCCCGGAGAACGATCCGACGCTGCTTTTTACCGGAGCCGGGATGAACCAGTTCAAGGAACAGTTCATGGGAAGGAACATAACTTACAGACGCGCCGCCTCAAGCCAAAAATGTATCAGGACGGCGGATGTCGAAAACGTAGGCAAGACTCCGAGACATCACACGTTCTTTGAGATGTTGGGGAATTTCTCGTTCGGTGATTATTTCAAGGTCGAGGCTATAGAATGGGCATGGGAGTTCATGACAGTGGTTATGGGTATCCCAAAGGAAAAGTTATGGATATCGGTGTATGAGGAAGACGAGGAATCTTATCGATTATGGCGCGACAAGATGGGTATACCCCCGGGAAAAATAGTTAAGCTTGGGCCAAAAGACAACTTTTGGCCGGCGGACGCGCCGAGCAAAGGTCCGAACGGTCCCTGCGGACCATGTTCAGAGATATTTTACGATTGGGGTAAAGACGTTGGTTGCGGCAGGGAGTCTTGCGACCCCTCGTGCGGATGCGACAGGTTCGTCGAGGTCTGGAACCTCGTTTTTACCGAATTTGACAGGCAGCCGGACGGGACGTTGAAACAGCTGCCCAGCAAGAATATCGATACCGGCATGGGGCTTGAAAGGATAGCGTCCGTTATGCAGGGAGTGAGGTCCAATTTCGGGACGGACCTGTTTACTCCTATACGTGAAAAAATATTGGAAGAGCTTCGCGCTTTTGGCAGAGGTAGAACGGAAGGGATTAAAGACGAGGATATAAATCTCATCGCGGACCATATCCGCGCCGCCGCGTTCGCGATATGCGACGGAGTTTCCCCGTCGAACGAAAAACGCGGTTATGTTATACGTAAACTTATCCGCAGGGCCTATCTTAAGATAAACTGGTTGAAAGAGCCTTTTCTCTACAGGATAATACCGACCGTTACCCGAATCTTCACTGATGTGTATCCGGAACTCGAGGAGAAGAGAGAGCATATTTCCGCGATCCTGAAGGAAGAAGAGAAGAGGTTCAACGATACCCTCGAGACCGCTATGCCGGTGCTGAACGAGATGCTTGTCGGCGGAAGAAGGATGTTAGAAGGGGAACAGATGTTTAAACTCGTCGATACCTATGGTATGCCGGCGGAAGTGATCGAGGGCATCTGTGTTTCAAAAGGGGTAAAACTTGACATGGCGGAATTCGAGAGATTGATGGGAGGGAGAAAAGAACAGTCCCGTAAGGGCAGCGATATCGCTTCTGAATTCATATTTAAGCCCGATAGTTTTGGGGCCGCTCCCGTACCTTCTTTCTCTGATGAGATGCCTTTTAGCTCGGAACTGGTGTTCATATTGAAAGAAGAAGGGGTTTCGAATGAGATAAAGCAGGGCGAGACCGCGGAGGTGATAACTTCTCCGCAGGGAAAAGTTTTTTATGCCGCTAGCGGCGGGCAGGTCGGGGACAAGGGAAGCATAAAAAAAGAGAACGGGGAACTTGAGATAGTGAACGTGTTCGAGACCGGGGGCCGGAAAGTCTTACAGGTGATAGCGAAAAAAGGCGTTTTTCGAAAAGGCGATAAAGTTAATGTCGATATTGATACCGCGAGAAAAAAGGCTACGGCCAAGAACCACACGGCGACGCATCTTTTGCAGGCCGCTCTAAGGAACGTTTTAGGGGAACATGTAAAACAATCCGGTTCATATGTGGACGATAAGAGGCTCCGGTTCGATTTTACTCATATGAAAAAACTTACTGACAGGGAATTAGCCAAGGTTGAAGAGATAGTTAACGGATGGATAAGCGAGGGGTTCTCCGTGAACAAGGAGATAAAGACGCTTAATGAGGCGAAAGAGGAAGGGGCTCTTTCGTTCTTCGCCGAAAAATACGGGGAAGAAGTCCGAGTTATTAAGATAAGCGATAAATCCATGGAACTTTGCGGCGGTACCCATGTCTCCAATACTTCCGATATCGACGTTTTTAAGATAACGGCGGAAAGTTCCGTCGCGAGCGGGATACGGCGTATCGAAGCCGTGACAGGCGACGGGGCGTTCAGTTGGGCGAGGTCTGAAGCGGAAAAACTTATAGGGAACATCCGGGAGATCAACGGGGGCAGGGATATAACTTTCTCGGGGGATATGGCGCCGCTTATCGAAAAGGTGAAAAAGGCGGGCATAGGAGCTGATAAGGATATTATCTTTCAGTTTGATACAAAGGTCAGACCATTTCTTTTGGGGATGAGAGAAGAGCTTGAGAAAGCCGCCAAAAAAAAACAGAAAGAGGAAGCCTCCGGCGCGTTCGAAGATATCAAAGGCAAGCTAGACAATATCGCGTCCGCTTCCGGCAAGGTCGGGGACGTAAACGTGATAGCTCATGTGATGGGATCCGCCGGGATGGAACT
>CAZOMD010000009.1:0-39486 GCA_964580895.1 uncultured Planctomycetia bacterium
GAACAATTAACGCTTGTTACTAAAAATTCACTTGCTTAACGGGGTGCAGTACACCTTTTGGTTTTGCGCTTTTGCTTTTGACTTTTGCCTTTTCTTCGTCCCACGGACCTTCCCGCCTCTTCCTTCTAACTTCTGACTTCTGACTTCTCTCCACTCCCCCTTAAGTCCACTTGGCAATCGTTAAGTATACTTTGCATGATAACCGATACCAATGGCTATAAGCTCCTATACACGCTTTTCCGATGCTCAATATTGACGACAATTATAATTAACTGCTGTTTTTCCTGTTTATACACTATCCTGAACTTCCCAACCCTCTTTGATCTTAACCCCTTCAAAACTCCTTGCAGGGGCTTCCCCACAAGCGGATCCCTGGCTATCCCTTCAAGGATAAGAGCTATTTCGTCTTGGATTTTCTCGGGTAGAGATCTGAATTGTTTTTCCGAGGTTTTCGTGAAAAATACCGCGTAAAGTTTTTCCCTCATTATTTCTTCTGGTTCCTCCCTACAACTTCTTTGAAGGGAACAATTTTACGTGTTTTCAATTCCCTGAGTGAATTTGCGATGTCTTTGCTCGTCGCGGCATCTTTTAAAATACTTATAGTCTCCATCATCCCCTCGTATTCCTCGGCGTCAAGCAGGATACCATATCGTTCCCCTCTATGTGTTATGACAAACTTCTCACCCAACGCGTGAACTTTCCTCACCAAAGAAGTAAACGTCGCCTTGGCTTTGGTAGTTGTGATATTGGTCATCTCTCCTCCTGTCATATGGCTTTTTAAAACAACTGGTCAGATTATCAGACCATATTAAGTATACCATATAACAACCCCTCCCGCAATCATCCGTCGTAAACACCCTATACGCTAGCATCCCAACCGGCAAACTGTTTAAAAGTCTAAAGCCTCTTTTCCGCCGGAGGCGGACCAGCCTCTGGCTGGGACTTTCTGACCTTTAGACCTTTAGACTTTTCGACTTTTTGACTATTCCTTCGTCCTTCGGAACCGGCAAACTGGCCAACCGGCTAACTGGTTAACCAAACATGTCCTTCGTCCTACAACCCGGCTGACCTTACCGTTATAAGAAACTCCGTCCCCGCGTGTTCGGCGGTCTTTATTATCTCGATCGTCCCCTTATGCGAAGCAAGCATCTTCTGTATGGTGAACATGCCGATACCCGTCCCGCCGGAAAGCCTCTTGTCTTTCTGGCTTTCGTGGCTTTTAGTGGTGAATAGCGGCGTGAATATCTGCCGCCGCACACCCTCGCTCATCCCCATACCGTTATCCCTCACGTATACTTCGGTCAGCCCGCCGCCCTGCCTGATATCGATCTTGATGGATCCCCTGTAATCGGAGTGAGCGTCCTTACTTTTGCGCGAATCCGATTCCTGTATTACGGCGTCATAGCTGTTATTGATCAGGTTATAGAAGACCGCCTGCATCGCCGCGGCGTTACAAACGATCTTCGCCTCCCCCGTCATGTAAATATCCATCTCTTTCATGCCCCTGTTACGCACCTTCAAAAGAACAATGACGCGTTCGACAAGGTCATGAAGTTCCGTCTCCGTCATCTCGCCCACATCGCCTTTTCTGATATACCCCCGGAGCGCCTCAGAAACCTGCCTGACGTTCTCCACATTATCCCTGATCAGGGTGACCTGCTTCCTGATGGCCTCGCCGGCGCTCTTATGCTCCTCGAATATGTCTTTCAGTCCTTTTTGCCTGATCAGCATACTGCTCGCCACCTCGATCGCCTGTATCCCGTTGCCGATCTCATGCCCGATCGCGCTAGTGAGGTACTCAAACTCCTTCATCCTCTGCACCTCGTTCCTCGCGCGCTGTATTTCCTCTTTCTCTTCTATGAACTGGATCATCTGTACGCTGAACGCGACTTGTTTAGACAAGACGTCCAGCGCCGTAATCTCTATCTGGCTGTAAGCGCGGCCGTCCGACTTTTCACCGAGAAAGATCACGCCCAAAAGATCACCCGTTTCTATAACCGGCACAGCTACGATTATCTTGTTCTCCAAAAGCGTCTGTACGGTTTTTCCCGGTTTATCGCCGGATTCGGACAATACAACCGGCCCCTCATGCCCCTTAAGATATTCCGCCAAAGTTCCATTCGGCGCTATCTCCCCGGACATCTTCAACTCCCCGCAAAAATGGCTCAGGTAATACCCCGTCCGGTTCTCATCGAGTAGATATGTCGAGATATTCTCGACCCCGGTTATCTTCTCCAACCCCCCGACCACGGCCTTCCCCAGCTCCAGAATATCGTCCAGCCTTACCAATCCCCCCGCCAGGTCCCTGATAGCCGCCGCCTGCCGGTATTCAGTCCGAAGTATATATTTTTCAGCTTGTACCTGTAAGTATTGATATACAAATAGTCCTAGTGGTACAAACATTATCTCTAAAAATGTAGGAACTGCCCAAGATAAGTTTTTAAAATAGTATCCTACAAAAAATGGTACGGATAAAAATGGTACGTAAATAAATGCGAAAAGCACGGCGTTGGCCGCTATAATTCTTACGTCCATAAAACCGTATTTATAAATCGCATATCCAGTAAATATTACGTATGTGGAGATAAAGAATACACCTATTGGCAAGACATTGAGTCCAAATGCCTGTAAAAATAAGTTTGCACCACCCGTATAGCCTATAATTGTACCTATCAAAAATATCCGAATTTGGCCTTTCGTACTATTCTTAGATTTACGCATAGATTTAAACAAAGTAAACAGTGAATAAGTAGTCGTGCTAAAAAACACTGCAGTAAAATAAATATAGCATGACCCTCCCAATGGTTGATATTTAAAAATACCCATCTCCCATAGCCCTTTTACAAAATACGGCGTACAATCCAAGACTAATAAGGATACGCCAACGAGATACCACAGGATTAACTGCTTCCTTTTCTCCTTCAATTGGCCCGTCAAGGCATATGTTAGTTGCAAGAAAAATATCCCGATAAAAGAAGCATTGGCATGACAAAACCTATTCCAAAAAAGTGTTGCTGAATAGCTGAACCAGCCTGAAAGGGTGATACCATACCCAAATGCCCACCCTGACACCGATGCTGACCATAGCATATAACTCCAGATAACATCATCTCTTCCCTGTTTTTTAAGGATAACAGCCCAAAGTATAATATTGAAAAGTACTATGCTGAAGGAACCTAAAGCATAAAAAATCATATTATCCCTAATGTTTTAATATTTTTTCTCGATATATCGCTTTTTGTATTTCTCGTATTCGCTTGGGATAGCATACTCTAGAATAGATTTTAACATTGGTTCTGGTATCGGAATAAAGTTACCCTTAAAATCATCGAAGGCTAACTTCTGCCAGCTTTCACAGATTAATTCATCCGTTTCATCTTTATACATTTTAAAGACCATAGTAAAACTATACGTTTTAATGTCGCTTGTCTGTAGCTCAATCCTAATAACATCACCAAAATATGAATGCCGGATATATGTGGAATGTTCTTCTTTGGTAATCATATTGACATTTCCTTTTGCAACTTCGATCATTATCGCTTTCCATTCTGGAACAGTTGCAATAAAATAATCCTCCCTAACCATCCCCTGCCATTTAGTGTAGTTGGAGTAATAAACTACACCTCCCATAGCATTAGTTTCATTAAAATAAACTGTATGGATATGACAAAAAGTTTTTCCTGGCATAATCACTCCTTAACTGTTTTTTTTCCGATATAATCAATAATATCTTTGACAGTTTTAACATTTGCAAGATCATCATTCGGAATTTGTATGGAAAATTTATCTTCAAAAACATGAACAATTTCTACTGTATCTAAGGAATCCGCACCCAAGTCATCCGATAAAATAGAATCTTCTCTTATTTTCTTCACATCAATCCCTAATTGATCGGCAAGAATATCAATGATTTCTCCTTTAATATTTGGCATAATCCACTCCTTTGCGTTGTAAAACAGTGAATCTACTCGTGCTAATTATCGAACCAGCGGAACCAGCGAACTCTGCACATCCCACGTCCAAGCGAATGAAATGAGCGAACGTCCCACGCCCTTCGTCCTACGGAACCGACTAACCGGCCAACTGGCAAACTGGTTAACCAGTAAACGCTCAGCCCGTTCCTGTATCCTAAGATACACGAACAATCCCCCGGGGGCGAACACAGTCTCAAGTATAGTCGGCAATACCCATGAAGTCTTAAAGATGTACGCGATAGCGTACGGTATCGAAAGAATCGGAACGTAGACTAACGTAAAGATCAAAAACCGAGCCGCGAATATACGAATGTCCATTAAACGGTATCTAATGATGGCATAACTGAGAGACGCTACATAAACAGAAACTAAGGGATTAAGAAATGGTGGAATTGATATCCTATACCATGGGCAATAGTTTAATACCCCGGCGGAATACCCTATGGATGTTCCGATAAAGATATAAAGAATCTGGTTCCTAAATATGCCGGATTGATGCTTAATAGTCCGTAGCATCAAGACATGCGAAAAAACAATATTTGCGAGAAAATGAATTAAGTGAAAATGAAAAACCGGCCCGGGTTTCAGCCAATATGAAAAAACAAGAAAGGCACTCATATCTTTAGCAAATAATCGCGTGTAGACTGTAAGCCCAAGGAGAAAGCCTACAAAATGGTTAGCAATATTTACTCTTTTATCAAAGTCTACTTTAAGAAAAACTAATATAAAGTGAGTAAAGGTGGCTGGTACGAATATTACAAATAGCATTACCGTCCGCAGGTAGAACTCGGCTAAAGAGTTATTATCTAAAGTGCTTAACCATAAAAAATGGGAAAGCCCCCATCCTGAAGATATTAATGCAAAAACAGAAAATATTCTATTAACAGAGGATTTTGGATTGTTGGAAAATACAAATATGGACAACACAAAAGAGGCAATAAAATTGAGCAGGCCAGATAAGGCATAATAATTAAGTGGTATATGGTCAAGCATATTATTCAGATTTTCGTTACCGTAAGAAAGAAAATAGTTCCCGTGCCTTCCCTTTCGATCTTCAGGGCATGCCTACCTCCCCCCAATTCTTTAGCGGCCTTAATCAAATCGTCTTTACCTCTCTTAATAAAATCCCAATCACAAAACCACTCGGGAGGCAAGGAAGGGAATGTTATATCTTTATCTTTATAAGTAACAACCAACATACCTTTATCATTCAGTAATTGGAACAAGAAATGCAACAACTTCTTAAATATCCTGTCTGGTAAATATTCTGTTAAACCAAGGATATAAATGATGTCTTGCTTTCCTATAACGTCATAGTATTTCGCATTCCTAAATATCTCCAAAACATTTTCACTCAAAAATCTAGTTTCAACATTTGAAGGCAAATGGCTAAGAGCTGATTTCGAAAATTTAAGAGAATCTTCATCATAATCCAGGCCAGTAAATATTATCTTTTTACCAGATATTTCCGATAAAAGAGCTGGCTCAGAAAATAGTTCCCGTATCTCTCTGCATGGGCCACAAGCTACGTTCATCATCTTAATGGTATGTAAATTGCTGTTTTCCATAAGATCTTGTAAAATATTTTTCATCCTATTTTTACGAGCTCTGGCAGCCATAGCATAGTCATTATTTAAGAAATATTTATCGCAATAGAAGCCGATGCTGTTTTTTTCTGCTACTGGTTCATTCTTATAGATTATTTCAAAAAGCTCAAAATCGCCAGGGTAACCCCTTGGTTTATCATAAGCCATTTTCACAATAGGGCTTTTATAAAACCAGCATCCGGCTATTTCCCTGAATCCCTGTTTTATTTTTTTCATATGCAGATTATCATTGACAACCTTCTCTAAAGCCTCACCCTTAAGAAGAAGCTCATTGGTAAGTGTGGCTACCCTTTTTTCGATTTCTATTGGTTCAAGATTCTCCTCCCCCGCGGTTTGAACCAATGCAGACAAATTTTCGTGATATTGCCTCAGACTCTTATTAAAGAAATTTTCTACTTTCATTTTTATATCTTTGCCCTTAATAGGAGCTGCTGTTTTTTTTGCAAAACTATCAAATATAAAATCTCTTATTTGTGAAAAGTGATTTTTGTCTAATAAAGAAAACTGCGCCCCGAATTGAAATTTGTTCTCTGGCAATACCTTCCGCCACACTACTTTCGCAGATATTTTGGCGGGCTGTTGTCTTGGCTTAATGGGTGATAAATTCATCAATAATACAATATCTTCGGGCAGGATAGGGCCTTTACAATCAAAGCATATGCCGGTTTCACTAATGTTAAGAATATTAGCTTTTACATCTGGGAATAATTTGATAGAAAAATTTGTTGTCATTCTCGGCGAGCTTCTCTTGTTTATTTTTGGATACACTTTTTCCCCCTTTTTCATGATATTGCTCTGACTTACGTCCGCGGATTTTCTAAGGTAGTGTCATTAAAAATCACTTAGAGTATACTCGACGGGCATAGGGGCGTCAAATCGGGCGCTTTTACCAACCGGGGGAGCTAAGGGGTCAGGCCTCGAAAATGAACCTCCACCGCCTTACAGCGGTGGTATCATTCTTTTCGGGCCCCGCCCGAGCCACTTTGCGGCACCCTGCTCTCACCCCCACCCTCACAGGTGGGGAACTTCCGCGTGATTAGAGTTCAGAGTTTCGTGTTTAGAGTTTTCAAAAATTGCCGCTTGTTCCCCGCCCCGACTTCCCCGCGACGCTCCCCGCGCCGGAAATACGCGTGTTACTTATGGAGGTAAGAGCGCCTTCCGGCACGGGGTTTCCACCTTCCTGCGTCAATTCGGTTCCTATCATCACGGCTCCCTCACTGTCATTCCGAGCGGCTTCTGTTTTCCTTAAGCAAGCCACCTCTCATTGTCATTCCGAGCGACTTCTGTTTTCCTTAAGCAAGCCATCTCTCATTGTCATTCCGAGCGACTTCTGCGAAGCCCGCAGGGCGAAGCAGAGGAGCCGAGGAATCTATACCATATTTTTACCCAAATCCTCCCAGTTCGGATTCATAGCGTTAACCAAAAAATCTTTTTTCACCCGTCTCCACCGCTTAATCTGCTTCTCTCTCTCGATCGCGCTGATCACATCATCAGTTGCTTCATAATAAACAAGTTTCTTAGTTTTATATTTCTTTGAAAAACCGTCTAATAATCCGTTTTTATGCGCGTATACCCTTTTTACCAAATCGCTCGTTACTCCCACATAAAGAACCTTGCTTTGACTGCTCATCATGTAAATATAGTATTGTTTCATTTTAGATCTCTCCACTCGCTCATTACATTCGCTCGGTCGAGATGACATAATTGATGTCTTTGTTCGCTCTCGGTCGAGATGACACAAAAGTTCTCGCAACGTTGCCGCCCTTCGGCCTTATGACTTACGCTCCCTTCGGTCGCGTAAGTCATGGCCTCAATAAAAAAAACCGGGCTGCCGAACCCAAGTTACACGTTTACATGTACTTGGAAAATTCGGCAGCCCGGCTGTGCGTCCCTTTTCTGTCCAAACCTCAGAAAAGAAACGTTTGGAATCGGCATCCGCGGCTTTGTCCAGGAGCGGCTTCGCCCCACCTGGTCCGCCGTAGCCAAACCCTGTAGATATTTTAGCAACGGCAGAGCCCCTGCCTCACGGCAGGTTTACCCCGTTAGAGATCAGAAAAAGTGGACCTAAAGATCCAAGGATCTCTACCGTAGCGGGCTTTACACCGTCACTCGGTAACCCGCTTTTATCGTGATATTCGAAAGAACACAATTACAGTTTATCCCTATTTTGCGTTTTTGTCAATTAAATTTTCTATATTTTGCAAACCTAACAACACAAACACCCCCACTCCTGATGTTTTTGTTGGGACTATTTGCTTATATGGGAAGAAAGATCTTCGACGAACGCGGTTTCGGCTTTAACTCCGAATTTTTCGGCCTTCTGCAAAAAATTACTGGCGCTTTTGAAATCATGGAGATAAAAATTGACAAGAGCGAGAGTGTAAAATGCCTGCCCATTATCAGGCTGAAGCTTTATGGCACGTTTAGCGATATGGATCGCGTCATCATAAAACCCCACCCTGCAGCATGCCGCGGCGAGGTTAGTATACGCGTCCGTAAAACGCGGATCGATATTTATGGCTTTCTCGTAGGCCTCCAGCTCCTTCTCATGCTCGCCTTCGGAGCCATATATGATCCCCAGGTTGAAATAGGCCTCTTTAAAGCCAGGGTCGATGTAGACTGTTTTCAGATAGTGCTCTTTTTCTTTATCGATAAGGCCTTTTTCGCCGTACGCTACGCCAAGGTTGAAGTGAGCGGGCGCGAAACCCGAATCCAATTCAACTGTTTTCTCGTATTCAGATATGGCGTTATCGATATCGCCTTTTCTCTCATATGCCGACCCCAGTCCGAAATGCGCTTCACGATAATCAGGGTAGACCTCGATAGCTTTTTTAAAAGCCCCTATCTCATCATCTATTACACCCTTCCTGCGATACGCGCCGGCGAGATTATAATGAGCCTTGAACAGCTTATTATCACGCGCCAGCGACTTTCTGTAAAACTCTATCTCCTCGTCTATTCTCCCCTTCTCACCGTAAAGCACGCCAAGGTCGGCATATGCCTTCGCGTACCCGGGATCTATTTCTATGGCTTTTTTAAGCATATCTTCCTGCAGGGCCGCTTCGCCCAAAAAACCGTAAACCCTGCCAAGGTTATAATATGCCTTGGCGAAATCCGGGCCCGCGCTGATACATTTCTGATAGAACGGCACAGACGCCTTATATTCCTTCCGCGTTGTAAGTACAAGGGCATAAACAAAATTCGCCGACAGGGAATCAGGATCTATGTCCAGCGCCTTTCTGAGCTCGCTCATGCAATCGTTATATTTGCCTATGGCGGCGTAGGCTACGGCGATACTATAATAAACATCCGCGTAGTTCGGGATAAGATTCCGCACGATCTCGTAGTGATGTATCGCGTTGTCATATCTTCCCAGAGAACTGTAAACTACCCCCAGGTTAAAATGGGCGTCCTGATAATTGGCCTTAAGGGAAATAGCCTTTTGGAATTCCTCTATGGCCTCGTTATGCATCTTTCGGGACGAGTAAGCGACACCAAGGTTATAATGCGCGTCCGGATAATCCGGGTCAAGTGATATCGCGATTTTATAGCAGTTGATCTCGTCTTCCGGGAAACCCGCGTTGCCGAGCGCAACCCCGAGGTTATTGTAAGCTTCGACAAATTCCCGGTTGAGCTCTATCGCCTTCCTGTATTGGACTATCTCTTTCCCGGCCTCACCGATAGCCCCGTACGCGACGCCGAGGTTGTAATAAGTATCGGCCTTTTCGGGTTCAAGGTTTATCGCCTTTTTATATTCTTCGATAGCTTTGTCGTACATGCCCTTAAGCCCGTAAAGCACGCCGACGTTATTATATATCTCGGCGGAATTCTGCTCGAATTTAGCGGCTCTATGGAAAAGATCGATACCCTTGTCATACTCGCCTTTAGCGCTATGGATTATCGCGAGATTAAAATACGCGTCGGCAAAATCATTCCGTAGCGACGCCGCCAATTCAAAATTCTCAAGCGCTGTCGCGTAATCCCCTTTCACGGCATAAGCGACACCAGTATTGTAGATGACCTCGGCCATGTCGGGGTTCTCGGAAACGGCATGACGAAAGTTCGTCGTCATATTGGAAGAGACACCTCTCTGGAGAGAGTTGTAAATATAGGACGCAGTTCCGGACTTTGTTCTTTCTTTTAATGATATCGCGTCGATTTCGGTCTCAAGGCTTATTCCGGTAGTTTCTAAGGCATCTGATAGAGATTTTACAAACGGAAGGGCTACAAACACTATAATGAAAACCATTATAATATTTTTAAGCTTCATTTTTTGTCCTGAAAAAGTATTGATTATACTTTTTTGTTGTTTAACAAATGTCCTGTATTAAGTGTACCACAAAATTGAAAAAGGTCAATAGTAACTTTTTTTTACCTTAATCTTAGCTTTGTTTTATTTCAGCTGTACCTATACTCAAATACTTAATAATATCTTCGGAAGTTTGAAGCGTGGTAACATTAAGTGATTCATCTATCTTTCTTAGAAGACCTTTCAGAACACTGCCCGGGCCAACCTCTAAATAATTGGAAACACCCATGCTCGCCGCCCTTCTCACGGAATCTTCCCACAAGGTTCTATTATCGAGTTGATTGATAAGGTTCTTCCTGATAATTTCCGGCTCCCTTGTGGTCTGGGCGTCAAGGTTGCTTATGAAGTCGATAACGGGCTGTTTTATCTTTATGTTGTCAAGAACCGCCTTGAGCTTAACTTTCGCTTCCGCCATAAGAGACGAATGAAATGCACCGCTTACCTTCAGCATAATCACGCGTTTCGCGCCTTGTTCTTTCGCGATGTCGGATGCCAGCTCAACCTTACCGGCGTGACCCGAGATGACGACCTGCCCGGGCGCGTTCAGGTTCGCGACCTGACAGCCGATACCCTTACATATCTTTTCCACTTTTTCAAGTTCGAGCCCGAGGATCGAGGCCATTTTCCCGGGATTTTTTTTCGCCGCTTCTTCCATAAGTTCACCGCGTTTTTTAACGAACGATAATCCGTCCTCAAAGCTCATCGCCCCCGAAGCTACAAGAGCGGTCGGCTCCCCTAGGCTTAATCCCATCGTAAGCGCGCCTGCCGCGGGTATATCACTTTCAGAGAATATCTCTCTGCCCTCCGCTCCGACCGGAAAACCTTTGATCTTCTCTACGAGCGCATTGAACGTCGCTATGCTCACGACAAATATAGCGGGCTGACTGTTAGCGGTCGTCTGGAGCTCTTCCTCGGGGCCCTCGAAACAAAGTTTGGTTATGTCCCTGCCGAGGACTTCATTGGCGCGGTTAAATACCCACCTCGCCGCGGCCTGTGTCCTATAAAGTTCCTCTCCCATTCCGATCGATTGCGAGCCCTGGCCCGGGAATAATAACCCTATTTTTTTCTCGGACATATTTTCCTCCACCTCTCGGATTTTACACATTGGCCATTAAATCGCATAGAGCATCGTCCAAAGGTCAAAAAGTCTAACGTTTAAAAGTCTAAAACCATTGACTGCTTCGATCCTTAGACTTTTCGACCTTTAGACCTTTTGACTGCCTTCGTCCCACGTCCTCTTTGCTTCTCGCCTCTTACTTCTAACTTCTCGCATTCATCTTCTATACGCTACCCGCTTCAGCCATAGGCTGATCCGCCTACGGCGGAAAACGCTATATGCTAATATCACCACTTAATTATGAGCGCCCCCCATGTCAAACCACCGCCGAAAGCGTCCATAAGGATTATATCGCCTTTTTTGATCCTTCCCGACTCTACCGCTTCGGTCAAAGCTACCGCGCTTGAAGCGGCGGACATGTTGCCGTATTTTTCGATGTTAAGATATACTTTCTTGTCCGGATCGACACCCATCTTCTTCGCGAGGGCATTGAGTATCCTTAAGTTCGCCTGATGCGGTATTATGATATCGATGTCGTCGCCTTTAAGCCCGAGGGGTTCCGTGACCGCCAGCGCGGCGTCAGCCATGATCTTTACGGCATGCTTAAAAAGAGTGTTGCCTTCCATCTTTATCGTATGAAGTTTTTTCTCGACTGTTTTTATGGACGCCGGCATTCTTGACCCGCCGGCAGGCAGCTCCAAAAGGTTGCTTTTACTGCCATCCGCCCCCAGGGCCACTCCCAGGATACCTCCGCTCTTAACCGGCCCGAGGACAGCCGCGCCGGCGCCGTCGCCAAAGAGCACGCAGGTCGTACGGTCTTCCCAGTCCGTAACCGCGGATAATTTTTCCGCCGCTACAACAAGCGCGTATTTACAGGCCCCGGTCTTAATGAACTGGTCCGCTATCGCCAAGCCGTAAATAAAACCCGAACAAGCTACCGCGATATCGAACGCGGGAATATTCCTTGCCCCGAGCTTGTGCTGCAAAAGACACGCTGTCGACGGGAAGAACATATCGGGTGTTATAGTGGGGACGATGATAAGATCGATGTCCCCGGCTTCGAGCCCGGCGTCCTTAAGAGCGTCCCTCGCCGCCTTGGAGGCCATATCGCTGGTAGTTTCATATTCAGCCGCGATACGCCTCTGTTTTATGCCGGTCCTTGAAGTTATCCATTCATCGGAAGTATCTACCATCTTCGCGAGATCGGCGTTTGTGAGGATATTCGCGGGAAGGTATTTACCGACTCCTATTATGCCCGTGTTCATGTGTATCCTTTTTGTGTCCGTAACCATTTACCGGTGCCGGTTCAACAGTTTAATGGTTTAAAAGTTGATCAGTTAATTCGTTCGTTGGTTCTCTGGTTCAAATGAGTAACTAGTAACCTGATTATAGTACAGCTTTGCTCTTTGGATTCGGCCATTACTCCTGATAGGCCACGAACTATGCGCCAATTACGTCCTTCATTTCTCGGAACAGGCGAACCGGTTAACTGGACAACCAGCGAACTAATTAACCAGCGGAACCAGCGAACCGTTCTCAATAACTCTGCAGCTCCTCTACGACATGGACATTTACGTTATGGTTAACGGTTTCCGCGGCGACCCTGATAGCGTTCATTATCGCTTTACCGTTCGAGGAACCATGCGCTATGATCACACTACCGTCAACGCCCATAAGCGGCGCCCCGCCGTATTCCGCGGCGTCGATCTTCTTTTTCAAGGACCGGAAGGCCGGTAATGTCATTAACGCGCCAATTTTAGTTATAACGCTGCTTTTCGCCAGTTCCCTCTTTAAAAGGTTGCTGGCGGCATCGGCAAAACCCTCAGTCACCTTAAGGAATACGTTTCCGACAAAACCGTCGCAAAGAACGACGTCGGCCTTACCGCTATATACTTCTTTAGGTTCGACGTTCCCTATAAAATTAAGTTTGCTCTCGCTGAGTAGCGTATGGGCTTCTTTAATAAAATCCGTACCCTTGGTCTCTTCCTCTCCAATATTCAAGAGAGCCACGGTCGGGGTTTCCTTCCCAAGAATATGTTTTGAATAGGCATCTCCCATTATCCCGTACTGGAGAAGATGCAGAGGTTTCGGATCGATGTTCGCGCCGACATCTATAACCATACAAGGTTTTTCGAGCGTGGGAAATATAACGGCTATCCCGGGCCGGTCAACACCCGGCAAAAGTCTTAGGCTTAGAGTCGCGGCGCATACGACCGCACCGGTATTCCCGGCGCTTACAAAAGCGTCAAATTCATTTTTTTTAAGGAGCTCGGCTCCCCTTACGATGGATGAATCCCTTTTCTTCCTCACCGAAAGAGCGGCGGGATCATGCATGTCTATGACTTCGGTCGTATTAACGACCTCTATCTTGTCCTGCGGATAATCGTACGTGCCAAGTTTCTCGCGTATTTCAGCTTCATTCCCTATCAAGATAAGCTTATAATCGAACCTTCTGGCGGCAAGAACAGCCCCCTCAACAGTACAATCGGGGGCCCTGTCTCCGCCCATGGCATCCAGCCCTATTCTCATTTTGCCTCCGAAAATTTTTAATTGCCAACAGGAAAAAGAATATCGAGCCGCCGCCTCTTAACATTCGCCGAGGCCGCGGCTCTTATAGCCCGTTTACTGACTCTTGCCTTTTTTCTTGTCCCGTTTTACCTTACGCTCCTCAAGATCGACAAGCTTCTTTACCTGACGGCCGTTATAATATCCGCAGTATAGGCAAACATGATGCGGCTTCTTGGCCTTCCCGCATTGCTCGCATTTAATAAGAACCGGCGCGGTGGCCTTGTAATGTGTCCTTCTCTTACGGCCGCGCGCCTTTGAATGTCTATGTTTGACTTTGGGCATTTCCGCTCCTTCTCGTTTATCTAACGTTTTACGGTTTGTTTTACTATCCTGTACGTATCCTGCGCTATAAGGAGGTCCTCATTGGTTTTGATCGACACGAATTGCGTACCTGTATTAGACAGGAATTGCAGATCTCTCATTAAGGTATCTTTTATGCGGGGAAGGTTTTCCCCTATCCCGGCGGTAAAAACTACAGCGTCGACACTGCCTAGCACCGCGGTATACGCGCCGATATATTTTTTTATCCTGTAGAGGAAAATATCATACGCCAGCTTGGCCCTCTTGTCTCCCGCGTCGAGCGCTTTAACTATATCGCGCATATCATTACTGATACCCGAAACCCCTAAAAGACCGCTTTCTTTATTCAGCAGATCATTTACCCGCTCCACGGACATGCCTTCTCTCTGCATGAGAAAAGTAACTACCGCCGGATCGATATCGCCTGACCGCGTACCCATAAGAAGCCCTTCCAGCGGAGTAAAACCCATTGAAGTATCGACGCTCTGTCCGTTTTTAACGGCGGAAATGCTGCACCCGTTGCCCAGGTGTACGGTTATGATGTTAAGCTCTCCCAGGCTTCTTCCCAGAAGTTCGGCCGCTTTCTCGGCCACATATCTGTGGCTCGTTCCGTGGAAGCCGTATTTCCTTATCCTGTGCTTCTCGTAATATTCGTACGGTATCCCGTAAAAGTAAGCGCATTCCGGCATGGTCTGATGAAAAGCGGTATCAAAAACGGCGACTTGAGGTATCCCTTTAAATATCTTCATACAGCTTTTTATCCCCGCGAGCGAAGGCGGGTTATGAAGAGGCGCCAGTTCGGAATATTTTTCGACGCTTTTTATTACTTTTTCATCGATGATAGTGCTTTCATGAAATTCCTCCCCGCCGTGGACGACGCGATGTCCCACTCCCTGGACCTCATCAACGTTCTTTATAACGCCTTTCCGCGGATCTATTAGCGCGTTCTTTATTATTTCGATGGCGGCATAATGGTCACGGCTTACGACCTTTTCCTCGAAGACGCCTTTTTGGGCCACATCGTGGTTAAGCACACTCGACGCCTTGCCTATGCGCTCAACAATCCCGCGGCATAGATAAGAAGAGTCCTTTTCTATGTCGAACAGGGCATATTTCGCGGATGACGAACCGCAGTTAATTACTAGAATAAGCATTGCTTTTATACTCCGCCGGTTTTTTGGTTATGTAACAAAATAGCATCAGGCGCTTTGAGCGTTGATCGCGGTTATGACGGCAGTGTCAACGACATCCTCCCAGCTACAGCCCCGGGAAAGATCACTGCAGGGTTTATCCAGACCCTGTATTATCGGCCCCACGGCCCGCGCGTTGCTTAAGCGCTGAGTCAGCTTGTAGGAAATATTACCGGCGTCAAGGTTCGGGAATATAAGAACATTCGCCTTACCTGCCACCTTGCTGCCCGGACATTTCAACCCGGCCACTTCAGGGACTATCGCCGCGTCAAGCTGTAATTCACCGTCTATAAAAAGATCCGGTTTCTTTTTCTTGATTATATCGAGCGCCTCGACCACCGTGGTCACCGATTCCGATGTCGCGCTTCCCTTCGTCGAGTAGCTAAGCAGCGCCACCCTCGGTTCTATCCCGAAAAGCTTGCCAAAAAGAGCGCTTGTCGCGATAGCGATACCGGCAAGCTGCCTTTTCGACGGATACGGGATTATGGCGCAGTCGCCGTACGCGAAAAGCCCGTTCTCGCCGAACGGGCAATTTTCTAGTTCCATTATGAACGAACTTGATACCGTCCCTATCTCTTTGTCCAGTCTAAAACATTGTATCGCCGCTCTCGCGACATCGGATGTCGTATGCTTTGCCCCGGCCACAAAGCCGTCAACAATACCCAGTCTGGTCATCATGGCGCCGTAAAACACCGGTTTTTTTCTCAAGATATCTTTAGCCTCATCAAGGCTTATACCCTTATGCTGCCGGAGCGCGTAATATCCGTTCACTACCTCATCGCGCCTTTCGTAGGTCTCCGGGTCTATCATGTTGACCTTATCCATAGTAACATTTTCGGCTTTTGCCAGAGATAACGATACCTCTTTTCTGCCTAGGAGATAAATATCTACAAGCCCTTCCTGTGCCAGGAACGAAGCGGCTTTCACCACTCGCGGGTCATCCCCTTCCGGCAGAACTACTTTCTTCCTGTTCCTCCTGGCCTTTTCCCTCAAAGACAATATTCTGTTCATTTTTTTAACTTCACTTTCAATTTTTTAACAACATTTTCCGGCACGAATTTAGTTATATCGGCCCCAAGACCGGTAATTTCCTTTATGAGCTTACTTGATAGATATGAATATATCTCATTCGGCATCATGAAAACAGTTTCAATATTCGGATTAAGTTTCCTGTTGGTCAGCGCCATCTGGAACTCATACTCAAAATCAGATATCATCCTTAGCCCCCTCACGACCACCCTGGAATTTTTCTTCACCGCGTATTCGACTACCAGCCCGTCAAAAGCTTCGACCTCGACGTTATTGTAATCCGCTACCGCCGCCTTCATCATCTCCACTCGTTCCTCAACAGAAAAAAGCGTGGTTTTATTCGGGCTTTCCGCGACAGCAATGAACACTTTATCATAAAGCGCGCTCGCCCTCTTAATAACATCAAGATGGCCAAAAGTCACCGGGTCAAAAGTCCCTGGATAGATCGCTTTTCTTGTCATTTTTAATTAATACGGATATAACCGTATTTCTATAAGTCTTTTGTTTTAATACAGAAAGACGCCCTTCCACCCCTGCCAATGCTTCTAGGCGGCTATGCTCTATTATTAGCAAACCAGAGGGTTTTAATATATCATAATAATTTATTATTATCAAGATTTTTTTGGCTAAGTCTTTATCGTAGGGCGGATCGGCGAAAATTATATCAAAACTGTCGCCTCTTTCGCTCAGGTCCTTTACTACCCCTGCCGCGTCATCGACAATAATAGACGTTTTTGAGCGTACTCCAAGATCGGTTATATTTTCACCCAAGATTCGCGCGCATTTAGCGCTGCCTTCCACAAAAACCACTCTCTGAGCCCCTCTTGATAGCCCTTCGAGTCCATAAGCGCCGCTGCCGGCAAAAAGATCTAATACGACCGAACCGGGCGTTTTTTCCGCTATCATGTTGAACACAGCCTCACGAATTCTGTCTTTTGTAGGTCTTACAAAACCAAACGGGGGCTGCTTGATCTTTCGACCTCTATATTCGCCTCCAATTATCCGCATTGTTGGATCCTCATACTGTTCCGTGACCCTTCATCCCCAGCACAGCGCATAGAGTAGGGGTTCAATATTTTGAACCCCTACTCCTAACCACGTCCTACATCCTACGGCCTTCGTTCTACGGACTATCCGGCCAACCGGCAAACCAACCGTCCGCTCACAGCTCCAGTTTGCCTTTAAACATTTCCGCGATGCTTTCCCTTATCCCGGAATTATGTTCATCATTAAGCCCGGGATCATCTTTTATCACATTAAAAGCGTCTTCCCTCGCTTCCTCCATTATCGCGAAATCCCTGGAAATATCGCCGAACCTGAGCTCCGGGAGCCCGCTCTGTCTGGTCCCCAGTAGTTCACCCGGGCCTCTTATGCTAAGATCTTTTTCGGCTATCTCGAACCCGTCTTCCGTCTCGGCAAGAGTGTACATCCTTTCCTGGGAAGCTTCAGATCCCGCTTCGCTCATCAATATGCAATACGACTGATGTTTCCCTCTGCCTATCCTGCCCCTGAGCTGGTGAAGCTGGGCAAGCCCGTACCTTTCGGCGTTTTCGACGAACATCACATTCACATTCGGGATATCCACGCCAACCTCTATTACCGTGGTGGCGATAAGAATATCATATTTACCTCCCCTGAAGCCCTCCATGATCCGGTCTTTTTCCGCGGTTTTCATCTTCCCATGTACAAGCGCTAGCCTGAGATCACCGAAAATATCACTCTTCATATGCCGGTACATCTCTTCCGCCGACTTAAGATCCATGGAACCGGTCGCCTCTATCCGCGGATACACGATAAAAGCCTGACGTCCTTCTTTTATCTCACCGCGTATGAATTCATAGATCGCGGACCGCTTCGTCTCATCGACCCAGTAGGTCGCGACCTTTTCTCTTCCCTTCGGCTTTTCCTTCAGGGCGGATATGTCCATATCGCCAAATACGGTAAGCACAAGGGTCCGCGGGATGGGCGTCGCCGTCATAACAAGCGTGTCCGGGCGCCTCCCCTTGTTCCTCAGGGCGTCACGCTGCCGGACCCCGAACTTATGCTGTTCATCCACAATGACTATGCCGAGATCCCTGAAATCCACGCCTTCATGGATAAGCGCGTGAGTCCCGATAATGATATCCGCCTCACCGTCGGCGAGTTCTTTTTTTACGGCCAGCCTGTCCGCGTCCGAAATGCCGCTAACCAGAAGACGGACATTCAGCCCCAAAGGCATGAACGTCCTGCTTATATTCACGTAGTGCTGCCTCGCGAGTATTTCCGTAGGCGCCATCATGACGCCCTGACGGCCGTTCGCCGCGGAAAGAAGCAGCGCGTACATCGCGACAACCGTTTTTCCGCTGCCCACGTCGCCCTGTAATAACCGGTTCATGGCCTTTTCACTGGTCATATCGAGCTCGATCTCTTTTATACATTTTTTTTGATCGCTTGTAAGCTTAAAAGGGAAAAGTTTTTCGAAATCCGCCATAAGCCCGGAGCTTACCTCGTGCTTTATCCCGTCGTGTTTTATCTTCATGCGTTTCAGGGCCATGATGACCTGTAGCACAAAGAATTCCTCGAATACGAGCCTTCTATAAGCCTTCTCCAAATTATCCGGCGAATAAGGAAAATGTATGTTCTCGACGGCAAACTTTATATCTACAAGTTTCCTTTTCGCCCTTATCCGGGTCGGCAGCTTTTCCCTCATCGCCGCGGCATAAGAATGAATGGCCTGATCCACCACCCTCCGCATATATCTCTGCGACAATTTTTCCGTAAGAGAGTAGATCGGGACGATCCTTCCCACGTCAAGCGACTTTTTGAGATCTCCGCCCTCTATTATTTCATAAGCCGGGTGTGTAACCTGGAGTCGGCCGTGATTTTCAACCTTTCCGAAAATCGCTATTTTCTGCCCCGGAAAGAACAGTTTTTTTAGATATGGCTGGTTATACCATACGGCGAGTATTTTGTCTTCCCCTTCGCCGAGTACTACCTCAAAGATCACGGTCCCAGTCCGCGCGGTGAAGATGTTGGTCCTAAGCACTTCACCAAAGATACCACGGGTCTCCCCCGGCTTTATACCTTTTATCCCGGAAACTTCGCTTCTATCTTCATAACGGCGCGGCAGGTAAAAAAACAGGTCCCGTACATTAGTTATGCCTAATTTTTCAAAAAGTTGGGCCCTCATCGGGCCTACCCCTTTTACGTAACGCACGGAACAAAGCTCAGGCGGGTTTTTCTCTTGCATAATGCCCTTTATTATGATATCATCTCGTACTGTTTCGACTTGGGCCTCTGATACAAAATATTATATGGAACGGGTTTACAACTAACAACGTATAAAATTATAAAAGAAAGATCTTAAGATAGCAAGTTAATTAACGGACCGAGAAAGAAAGGAAACATAAAATGGCAAGAGAGTGTTACATTTGCGGTAAAAAACCTGTCGCCGGGAGATCGATATGCCGGAGAGGTATGGCCAAAAGTATGGGCGGCGTTGGAGTAAGGATCACCGGCAGGACAAAACGCCGTTTCGAGCCGAATATACACACCATTAAAACTATCATCGACGGCAAAAATAAACGGATAAAGGTCTGCGCGAAGTGTATAAAAGCCGGCAAAGTTAAAAAAGCAAAATAATCTTTCCGAGAATAACTACCTTCAAGCGATTATCTCATTAACCCGGATTTTGCGCTAGCGAAGTCCGCCGGGGTTGCTTCTGCACGCGGATTAAAACGTAAAAGTAAAAATGAAAAATAAAAACCACAAGTAAAAATTCAAAACTTCGTAACAGTTCAGCTATTCACAGTAAGATGGAGCCCCACCCGGGCTAAAGCCCACTTTTCCCTGGGCGGAATACTCAAGCGGCCACCACTTATCCGCGCCCTAAAGGGCGCGGTTTTAGGCCGCGTAGTATAAACCCAAATTTTGCAATAGATTTCTAATCTTTTTTGTAACCTCTGATGATGGAAAGGATGTTTTTGAGCATTGAGCGGTCTATGACCGACAGGATATGAATAATTTAAGCTTCCCCGCTAAGCTACGCCTGAAGAACAAAAATAACAAATAGACCGCGAGAAGCGCAAAAAGCATCCTTCCCGCGGAGAACTGAACTATTACAAAACTTCTTACTTTATGGTCAAATACTCAAAAAATATGCGTGAGCGTGTTTTTTTTGAAAGTCCTTCTTCCCGTCTTTTAATTTTTAACTTTTGGTTTTACCTTTTTACTTTTGACTTTTTATTTTATTTAATTGACCTTCCCCGGCCGGCACGTTAGTCCACCACACGCAACGCCTTGATATTAAGTTGGATGGAATCTATCCCGTCCCAGCTGTTGATCGAGGGCGTATGCACGAGATCGATCATGTTCCCTTGTTTGGGCTTTATCACCGTATTTTTCCTGAAAGTCAGGACTTCACACGTAAGCCCGCCACAGACCCCTAAAAACTTAAAACCGTTCTTCCCGATATCTCTCGGAGTATTTTTGACCTTTATCCCGTTGGTCAGAAAAAACGGTTCCGCGTTTTCAGAACCGTACGGCATAAGAAGTTCCATCTCCTTTATAAGTTTAGCTCCGATATGCGCGAATGGGAGTTGTAAATCTATCATTATTTCTGGCGCGCTGCGTTTATCTTCCGAGAAAAAAAGCCCGGCTGTCTCGTTGATCTCATCTCTAAAAGCATTAATGTTTTCCAGTTTTATTTTTATGCCGCATGCCGATTCGTGCCCGCCAAAATCGACGAGGTGCCGGGAAGAACGGTTAACGGCTTTGAATAGATCGAAGCCCTCTATCCCCCTGCCCGACCCTTTGCCGTTTTCCCCATCGAGTGCAATAAGTATCGCGGGTTTATAAAACTCTTCCGTTAGACGAGACGCTACTATCCCTACCACTCCCGGGTGCCACGATTCATGCGCGAGAACTATAACTTTGTCTTTCCCCACGGAAATGGTATCCTTCGCCATTTCCAGCGCCTGTTTCAGGATATCTTTTTCGATATCCTGCCGGTTCCTGTTCTCTTTGTCCAGGCGCTGCGCTATTTCCAGGGCCTCCGTGAAATCCTTACACCTGAGAAGGTCGAACGCCACATTGGCTGAGCCTATGCGGCCTATCGCGTTTATCCTCGGGCCAAGCGCGAAACCTATATGTCTCGCCGTTAAGGTCTCGGGGCTTACCCTCGCTATTTCCATCAGGGCCTTTAATCCCGGCCTCCGCGCCTCGCGGAGTCTCTTAAGCCCTTCTTTGGCAAGTATCCTGTTCTCTCCAGAGAGCGGGACGACATCGGCGACGGTACCCAACGCGACAAGGTCGAGGTATTCTTCCGCCATGCCGCCGGTCTTCTTTACGATAGCCTGAGCGAATTTATAGGCGACCCCGACGCCGGCAAGATATTTAAACGGATACGCGCAATCGGGCTGATGGGGGTCTATCACCGCGTACGCGTCCGGCACTTCGCCGGGTTTTACCTCATGATGGTCCGTGATTACGACATCTATGCCGTAATCACGCGCGCATTTCACTTCCTTCACGGAATTTATACCGCAATCCACGGTCACAATAAGTTTTACATCTTTATCCCTAGCGAGAGCGACCGCCCGTAAGTTCATCCCATATCCCTCTTCCACCCTGTTGGGGATAAAAACCTCATACCGCGCGCCGATCTCGTCAAAAACCTCCGCCAGGAGAGCCGCTGAAGTCACTCCGTCCACGTCGTAATCGCCGTAAATAAGTATCTTCTCCCGTCTCTCAACTGCCTTTATTACTCTGTCTACGCCTCTGTCCATATCCTTCATTAGATACGGGTCGTGACAATCCGCCAGGCTCCCGAAAAGAAATTCCTGCGCTTCCCGCGGGGTCTTTATGCTGCGGTTCACCAATAGCTGCGCTAAAACCGGCGAAACGCCTAACTCCCGGCTCAACAGCTCCTGCAGCCTAAGATTGGGATTATATATTTTCCAGATGGATTCCATAATTAAATCGCGCGAAGTCGTTAGTATGTAGTTTACGCACATCCGATGAGAACGCCCATACTGCCGGGCTATCACACTTACGTTATGGATGACATTGGTTTTTCTCGCTCTGTACGCGCAGCATATCCCGGGACCCAAGGCCTTCCGATCCCGTTATTCGCCAAGATCTGCTATTTGCCTTGTCCCAGTACCCAATGTGGCCCGAAAGGTCCCGCCCTTATCTCCTGACGGCCCTTCTTGACGGCCAGTCTATAAGCAAAGCGCTGGCGATAAAGACCGTTGAATAAGAACCAAAAAGAACACCCATCATCATCGTGAACGCGAAATCGTTTATTACTTTCCCCCCGAGAAAATACAAAGATAGAACGACAAGAAGCGTGGTCAGGGAGGTAAGCACCGTTCTTGACAGGGTCTGGTTAATGCTTAGATCGACTATCTCGGCCTGGCCGGACTTTCGCATGAATTTTCTGTTTTCCCTTATCCTGTCAAAAATAACGATAGTGTCGTTTATCGAGTAACCGACTATGGTAAGTAACGCCGCTACTACGGGAAGAGATATTTCCCTGCCCGTAAGCGAAACCATGCCCACCGATACAACGACATCGTGTATGAGCGCTATTATGGCTGTTATGGCGAACTTAAACTCAAACCTCATGCCGACGTAGATACATATCCCGATCATAGCAAAGAAGAGAGCTTTTATCGCGGCCCCGCGAAGATCTTTCCCGACGGCCGGCCCCACCGTTTCCACCCTTAAGACCTCGAACGAATCTTTCCCAAACTTCTTCTCAAGCCCGGAGACGATATCTTCGCTTCTATCGCTCATTGATCTCACGATCATCTCTTTGCCCTCACCGAACTGCTGTATGGCCGATTCTCCAAGCCCCGCCTCCGACAGGATATTACGTATTTCCTGTACGGGGACGACTTCCTTGAACCTGAACTGCTGGAGTGTTCCGCCGGTAAAGTCCACACCGAAATTTTTCGCGCCGCGCCCGGCGAAAGATATCATCCCCACGATTATGGCGATGGCGGAGAACGCGTACCCGATCTTCCTCATTTTAAGGAATGGTATGTTCGGTTTGTTGAAGAACTGCAGCATGGGCATACGCTGCATATTAGGATTGGACAGCGTGGCAATATCGAGGATAAGCCTTGTCACTACCAATGCCGTGAACATACTTGTAATGATACCTATGCTCAACGTCGTCGCGAAACCTCTTACAGGACCCGTACCGAACTGAAATAGTATGAGCGCGGTAATCAGCGTGGTCAAGTTAGAGTCGAATATCGTCAAAAAGGCCTTATCATACCCGGCGTTTATGGCTGCGCGCAAGGATTTGCCGAGCTTGGACTCTTCTCTTATCCTCTCAAAAATAAGAACATTGGAGTCCACGGCCATACCGATCGTAAGGACAAGGCCGGCTATGCCGGGAAGGGTCAGCGAGGCTTTAAAATACGCCATCGCGGCCAGCGTGATCAGAATGTTCAAGAACAGCGCCACGTTAGCGATAAGCCCTCCAAGGAGATAATAGATAGCCATAAATCCGACAACCAATATCGCCCCTACCAGAACGGCCTTTACGCCTTTTTCCACGGAATCTTTGCCGAGGGCCGGGCCTACGCTACGTTCCTCTATGACCTTAACGGGCGCGGGCAAAGCGCCGGCACGGAGCACAAGCGCGATATCTTTAGCTTCCTGCAAAGAAAAATTCCCGGTTATCTGTGCCCGTCCTGAAGGTATTCTTTCGCGGATAACCGGCGCCGTATAAACTTCGCCGTCAAGCACTACGGCAAGGCGTTTTCCGGTGTTCTCCCCTGTCACGTTAGCGAATATCTTACTGCCTTTATCGTTCAGTTCAAGCGACACATATGGCAAACCGAATCCTTGCTGACTGAACTCGGTACTCGCGTCCACGAGTGTATCCCCGGTAAGAACGGCATCCTTCGCTACTAAAAGCTGCTCCGTCTTGCCCTCTCTGTTTTTCATGTCCTTGAGTTCATAGCCCTCAAGGTCTTCTTTATCGTCAACAGCCTTTTTCAAAAGTTCCGGGTCATCCCCAACGATCTTAAACTCAAGATGGGCGGTTTTTCCCACTATTTCTTTCGCCCTATCCCGATCCGTAATCCCGGGTAATTGTATAAGTATGCGGTCAAGCCCTTGTTTCTGGATCAACGGCTCCATTACACCGAACTGGTCTATCCTATTCCTTATGATCTCAAGGACCCTTTCGGGGGCATCCTTGGCCTCGTTAGGAGAAAGGCTTGAAGTGTCGACTTGGAGAACAAGATGCATACCGCCTTGAAGATCAAGCCCGAGATTAAGCTTACCCTTTTGAGTCAGCTTACCGTCCTTATCGTACGAATCAAACGGCGGGCAGGAAAGCCATATAGCTAAAGCTGCGATCAACACAACAAATACGCTTTTTACCTTAAGTTTTTTCCACATACCTATTGACCCTTTCTGCTAAAATCACGACCCGGCCCCGGGTCTAACTCTTAACTGTTTGTTCTTCGCTCTTCGTTTTTCTCAGTTTCAATACTGAACTTTTCTGTATCTTTATCCGCACCTCATCATCGACCCGCAAAGTTACCACGTTATCCTGAATATTGACTATGGTGCCGTAAATGCCCCCGGAAGTAATGACCTCATCGTTCTTTTTAAGCTCGTCCAGCATCTTAGCGTGTTCCTGCTGTTGTTTTTTTTGCGGTCTTATCAGCAGAAAATAAAAAATTATAAAGATGACAAATACCGGCATAAGCCCCATTAAAGGGTTTGCCGCGGCTTCAGCCGCCTGTCCTGTTCCCGCCTGCGCGAAAGCTACTGTTAACATGTGTTCTCCCTAAGGTTATGGATAGACTCGTTTTACGCGTAACGTTTGTCGCGAACTATTGTCCGCCGGCCCCTGCCGTATACCTCTCCAAAAATTCCTTCTTGAAGGCCAAAAACCGGTTCTCTCTAATGGCCTGCCTGGAATGTTCTATAAGTTTAACATAAAAATATATATTATGCAAAGAAACTAAACGCGGTCCCAATATCTCATCAACGTTAAAAAGATGTCTGATATAACCGCGGCTATAATTCCGGCAGGCGAAGCACGCGCAAGTCGGATCGATAGGGGAAAAATCTTCCTTAAACAGGGCGTTCCTTATCTGCCTTTCGCCGTGCGTGGTAAAGGCCTGGCCATTGCGCCCATTGCGTGTCGGGACCACACAATCGAACATATCGATACCGCATGAAATAGCCTGCAGGACGTTTATCGGCGTGCCCACACCCATAAGATACCGGACCTTCTCTTTGGGGAGTAACGACGCCGTATAATCCGTCATTTCATCTATAAGTTCCGTAGGTTCTCCGACACCGATGCCTCCCAACGCGTAGCCGTCCATATCCATCCCTATAAGTTCTCCGGCACATCTTTCCCTGAGATCTCTATACGTGCCGCCCTGTACTATCCCATAAAGAGCGCCTTTCCTCTCTTTCCCGGCAAATCTCTCTTTCGAACGTTTAGCCCATCGCAACGTAAGAGCCACTGAGTCTTCCACATAATCTCGCGTGGCTGGATAATGAACGCATTCGTCCAACGGCATCATTATATCGCTGCCGAGCGCGAGTTGTATGTCTATCACGCCTTCGGGAGTAAAAAAATGGCGTGACCCGTCGATATGCGACTGGAACTCGACCCCTTCTTCCCGGATGTTCCGCAATTCCGCGAGACTGAAAACCTGAAAACCTCCGCTATCGGTCGTTATGGCCTTTTCCCATCCCATGAATTTGTGAAGCCCGCCGGAAGCGCTTATTATGCCCGTCCCAGGCCTCAAGTAAAGGTGGTACGCGTTCGAGATCAGCATCTCTACGCCGGAGGATCTAAGTTCGTCGTTGGAAAGAGTTTTGACCGTGCCACGGGTAGCCACCGGCATAAATACCGGCGTATTCACTCTGCCATGAACAGTTTCAAATCTGCCGCAACGCGCCTTCGAGCCGGTATCGTAATGTTCTATGATAAATGATCTCATTTTGTCATTTCTTCACAAATATCTGTTTATATTTTTCTCTGCGGTAAAAGCGCGCCGCTTCGTCTTTTTGGAGCGAAAAACCTCATCTCCGGATACACATCCTCCGCGCATTAGACCGCTCGAGAAGAGAAAAAGGACAGGGAAAGACCGTTTCAGCAATATTCTTTGATAGCTTCGAGGAGTTCTTTAACGTCGCGCCCTTTAAGAACAAATTTATCGGCGATACGGGCATATATGCTTTTTTCGTATTCCTGATGTCCCGTAAAGATTATTATCCTCGAATACGGCGAGATCTGTTTTATCGTATCCAGGATGGAAACACCGTCCTTTTCCGGCATCATGAGATCCAGGATTATGACAGCCGGATTATTAATCTCAAGATAAGCTATAAGTCCATACCCGTCGTTTACGGTTTGCACTTCATAACCCGAATCGCTCAGGATGCTGCCGACTACTTCGCATATTTCTTTGTTGTCGTCCGCAATGACTATTTTAGCTTTCTTCATAAGTACTACCGAGGACAATTTTCTGTTTCGTTCTTCAAAAAATTTTTTAGCGGCTAACGCCGGCACCATTTTAACACTGTCTAACCTCTAAAGTCAATTCGCTTACGCGTCAATTTAAGCGCGGTGCTTATGGCCTGGATCGAATTACACCTTCTCTTCATCCCCGGGCTTCTTTTTCATGATTTCATCGTTATAGATCTCGCGGAAGCAATCGGGGCAAAGACCATGGGTGAAGCTGGCATCCGTTCTTTCGCTTATATACTGTTCGATAGGTATCCACGCGTTCCTGTCTTTCGCTTTCCCGTCCTCGGTAAGCATCTTTTTGCACTTGGAACATATCGGCATCAGGCCTTCCAGCCTTTTTATATGCGTCATGGCCTCTTTCAATTCCTTGAATTTATGCTCCAGCGCCAGATTTGTCTTGTCGAGTATCTCTCTTTTTCTAAGGAGTTCGCCCTCCTTACTCTTCAGTTCCGTGATATCCTGAATAGAAACGATAAGGTGCCCCATCTCAGGGACAAAAGCCGCATTCAAGTACAGATCAACCGGCTCTCCGTTCTTTTTCCTTCCCTTTGCCTCGTAACTTTTGGGGACCGTTGCCGGATCTATCATCCTCAATTTATGGTAGAGTTTGATCTTGTCACGATCATTTTCATCCGCAATGTCGCAAATGCATTTTTTGTTTTCCAATTCGTTGCGGCTGTACCCGAATATCTCGACGAGTTTACTGTTAACCACAAGTATTTTCTGTTCCGAATCGGCGACTAAAGTAGCTGTCCCGGTATTCTCAAAAAGAGCGCGATATCTAGATTCCGATTCCCTAATGGCTTTTTCCATCCTAATCCGCGCCGATATATCCCTTCCGACTCCGCAAAGCCCCCAAGTTTTGCCATCCTTATCTTTGAGAGCGAAACCGGTGAATTCATAAGGCATCGCTTGCCCTTTTTTCGCGACTAGATCCGCTTTAACGATCATGTGTCCTTTTTTCCATACGTCATTGATAGATCGCGCGATAACTTTTTTGCCAAAACCTTTGAAAAAATCAAGCGGATTCATGGAGGATATTTCTTTATCGCTATATCCGCTGACCTCGCTTAAAGCGTTATTCCAGCGCAGAAATTTACCTTTTAGGTCAAACGCGTAGAAGACATCCTTAAGCGTGTCCAACGCGTTATCCGTGAACATCTTTTCTTTCTGAAGCGCTTCCTCGGCGGCCTTTCTTTTTGTTATATCCACAAAAATCTCAATACCGCCTACTATTTCATGTTTCGCGTTTTTCACTAGACCTACATTTTTTAAAATGATCTTTTCTCCCCCCGACTTCGTAAGTATAACGCATTCTTTATTTGATATGGGTTTGGGGATATTTTTATTGTACAGCCCGCAATGCTCCCTGCAGGGATGCTCTGAAAATACCGTGCATTTCTTTCCCAGGACTTCTTCCGCGGAGTATCCGGTGATCTCCTCGGCTTTTTTATTCCAACTTGTGATCCTTTTATCTATATCCACAGTGAAGATAGCGCTGGGGGATATCGACAAAAGAAGTTCGCTGTATTCCTTTTCCCTTGAAAGTTCTTCCTGTATCTTTTTCTGTTCCGTAACATCGTCGACCATTACCACGGCGGCGATAATCTCCCCGTCGGCGTCTTTAACCGGAGATGATATGATCTTAAAGTTCACTATCCCGCGGTCTGTGGGAGTATCCGTCACGGTTATATGCGTCATTCCGTCCTTAAGGGTCTTGATGGCCGGACAACCCGAGCAGGGTCTTTTTTTGGAAGAATAATTAAACGCCTTGTAACAGATGGGCCTTTTAGCGGGATCTACTTTGGGGAACCATTTCCTCATAAGAGGATTCAAACTGAGCACTTTCATGTCTTTACTTATCAATGATACCCCGACACCGATATTCCGAATGACCGCGGCATACTGCTCTTCTCGCTGGCGAAGTTCGTTCTCCATCTTCTTGCGATCAGAGATATCCCGGCATATGCTGAGTACGCGGTCTTCCCCCTCGACCCTTATAACCTTGGCCAAAACTTCCATGGGGATCAGAACCCCATCTTTACGCTTATGTTCCACCTCAAATTTGAGCGCCTTTTTCCTTTTAAGCTCCGCCGTCCTGGATTTAATAAGATCCGCCGACCACGGCGCGTCTATCTCGCGCAGCCTGAGCTTTTTAAACTCATCCCCCGTATACCCTAAACTCTTATGCGCGACTTCGTTAAAATATATTATCCTCCCTGAAAAATCATGCATTATTATGGCATCCGTGGCGCTATCCAGGAATTTCGCCTTCAGGTCTATCTCTTTGTCTTTTTCGACCTTGTCGGTAATATCTTCTGCCATTATTACGGCGGAATCAGCCTTGCCATTTTCATCCTTTACGGGATATATGAACGTATTGTACCATCTTTTTTTGCCGCCTATAACGGTTTGACGCTCTGTTATTAAAACATTCCTTTTTCTTATGGCGGCCCGTATGCTCTTTAACTGAAGTTTGGCGTACTTTTCAGGAAAGAGCTCCCACATGGTACTGCCTATAAAATCCTTTGGGTTACCGCCTAAGGTCTTGGCCGCGATCTTGTTCATGTCAAGGAAAACACCGTCTTTACGCACAGTGAATATGGGGATGAACGCATGCTCCAGGAACATCTTCTGCGCCGCTTCCTTGCCGTTGCCATTAGGCCTCTTCCCGTTTTCCGGATGCCGGGAGAATACCTTTCTTTTTCCCCTTATTGATCTTTTAGTCATTTTCTATCTTCCCGGCCGTTACTTTGCCATATTCCAAATAAAGTTTTCCGTCATAAGCACGGCAGAATTCATAGAAATCCGACCCCATAATTATGGTCTCGAACGCGCCAAGATCAGACTCCCGAACAGCCGTGATTATCTTCTGGCCTTTTTTGTTGATCGAAACATTGAGCGCTGATGGACCTCCGCTTACGACGATATTAGTGATCTCGTATGACATCCCTTCTTCAACATGCCCTTCTCGATCGTTGTGGAATATCTCCCGCAGGACGATCTCTTCTTCTAGTTCATTTATCACATACTCCGCTTTAAATCCGCTCCCGCCGGGGGTGAACTCGCCGTCTTCATATATACCGCTTGAGACGGATTCAGCCGTTACGTTGAGCGCGTAGAGATCGACCGACACCGCGAAACACAATACCACCACAAGCATCAACATCTTTTTCATGCTACCATCCTTCTTGTTAACTCAAAAATAAAAACCATCGTCCCGTAAGTCCCGACGAGAGTGCAGAATTTTCCTGCCTACCTGCTGGCAGACAGGAAATGAGCGGACATCCCACATCCTACGGGACTTCTTGCCTCTAATATCTAACCTCTTGCTTCTCACTTCTATACGCTACGCTTCAGCCAAAGGCTCCTGCCTGCCGGCAGGGATCCGCCTTCGGCGGCAAACGCTAAACGCTATAATATCAGCATCGCGTCCCCGTACGAAAAAAACCTAAACCTCTTCTCTATCGCCGCCCCATACGCTCTAAATATCAGGTCTTTCCCCGCGAAGGCGCTGACAAGCATCAGAAGCGTAGACCCCGGCAGATGAAAGTTAGTTATAAGTCCGTCTATCATTTTAAAACTATATCCCGGATAAATAAAGAGATTTGTTTTCCCGCATCGGGGGGAAACAACACCGCGCGACACGGCCGCGGTCTCAAGCACCCGCGCGGATGTCGTCCCAACCGCTATTATCCTGCCCCCGGAAGATTTGGCCTTATTAATAGTTTCCGCCGCGTCATTGGTTATTTCAAACGCTTCCGAATGCATAACATGATTTTCTATATCACAAGAACTAACCGGGGCAAACGTGCCGTAACTTGTGTGCAGGGTAACATATGCTACTGTTATCCCTTTACGCTCAAGTTCCGTTAGAAGTCCGCGCGTAAAGTGAAGTCCCGCGGTCGGGGATGCCGTAGCGCCGCTCTTTCTGGCATAAACTGTCTGATAATCCGTGATATCCCCGGCATCATCCGGCCTATCTATATATGGTGGTAACGGCACATGCCCTTTTTCCATTATCTTATCAATGGTGGAGATAAAACGCACATTCCTGCCGGGAAAAGCTTCCCCAAGAACTTCTATCTCCGCGGCGTTCTCCAGAACTATTACCTCCCCTTCCTTTACGCGCGCGGAAGGCCTGATAAGCGCGGAAGGATGTTCAGAAAACGGGTCTAAAAGAAATATCTCAACTTTGCCGCCGGTCTTCCTCTTCCCCAAAAGGCGGACCGGTAAAACCCGCGTATCATTAAGAACCAGACAGTCCCCTTCCATTAGATAAACTATGATATCGCGGAATACCTTTTCCTCTATCCCGCCTGTTCCCCTCTGCACGACCAAAAGACGAACGGCATCTCGTTCCTTTAGAGGCCTTTGCGCGATAAGTTCGGGCGGTAACTCATACTGGAACTCGCTGAGTTTCATGGTTTATTAGCGTATAGCGTTTAGTTTAATAGCTCAATAGTTTAAATAGTTAAAAAGTATAGCGCATTTTTAGCATCTAAAGGTCTAAAGTCGAAAAGTCCAAAGTCTGATGACTTAAATCTCCCATAAATTTGAACCGTTGAAAAAGAGTTTGATAATATAGGCGGGTGGCGACGGGAATTCGAGCGAGCACAAGCAAAGCTTGGGATGCGCGCAGAATGGACGCCGACAGGACCCGCCCATTGAGATATCGTACGCAACGATATTTCTCGATTACGGCAAAAATTATTTTTCAACGTTCTCAATTTATGAATATGTTCGGGACTACTTGACCTTCAGACTTTCGACTTTTTGACTTTTAAACCGGCGCCCTGACAAACCATGCCTACCTTCGGTAGGTAAACCTGCCGGCAGGCGGCAAACCGGCCATCATTTCTCGTATAGCTCTTTGAGATCCCCGATCTCGGCCCCGGGATAATATTCCGAAAGGATCTTCGCGGCGTTAAACCCTTTCGCCGCCGCGCCGAAAGCCCCCCACTGGCACATACCCACCCCATGGCCCCATCCGTACCCGCTGAATAAGTAAAATAGCGGGTACCGTTTTACCTGAAAATTAGCGCTTTTAAGAACATTGCCGCCGATAGCCGCCCTAAATTCAGATGTAGAGATCTCAAACCATCGGTTATCGGCCTTTATCCTGACGTAATTATGCCGCCTCGAATCGTTGCGTCCGCCTTCCCTGATCGCGGTTATATCTTTAATGGGATATCCTCGATCGCTGATCTTCCGGACGATCGTTTTAACGGGAACTTTTACCTGCCACCTGTGATGCGGGAGCCACTTGCACCAACGGCACTTAACGCCTTTTAGGGGGGGAGTGCTTTTACCCCAGATCTCCGCGATATCCTCGGTATGCCCGCCGCATGAAGAGTGAAAATATCCCGGCAACAATTTGCCTTTATACATCAGCACTTTTCCCTTCGTCGCGTCGACGGCCCTGGAGGTAAACCATCTCTCACCCGACCGGCCGCCATATACCTGTGAGAAAGTATCCGCGGTCAGGTCATATTCTTTCCCATTACGCCTTCGGGCTTCATGAACAGCGAAACTCCGCGACACGATCGCTTGGGCGCGTAACGCCTGAACGGGCCAGAGGTGGTTCATTTCCCGCGGGATCACACCCTTAAGATAATCTTCCAGGTCGATGTGATTTATCACATCAAGTCCTTTTCCGGTATTAGCTATTTCGATCTCGCCTCTGTAAAAAATCTCGTTAAGCGACACCTTCCCTTCAGGAGCAGAAAAGATCCTGATCCTCGAAACATTTAATGAATTCTGACCGACTTTGATCCCGGCACCTTCCGGCAAAACATCAACAGGCATATGGAAGACATATTCCTCGTCTTCCCCGGAGGATGTCTCTTTAATAGTCCGGCAGTGGGTATCTTTCCCTAATCTTATCATGCCGGCATCATGGAGAAGACGGATACGAACGGGTATTGAAATCGTTTTTGAGGGAGAAAAACGTCGTGAGATAAAAAATGAAACAAAAACTACCGCTACTAGAAAAAGAAACAAGGCGAATCGTATTATTATTTTTTTTGCGATGCCGGATTTCACATTCTCCTGCCAGGTATATTTTTTAGCGCTTAAAGAAGAAATACATTATAACCGATAGGATTAGACTAACGATAACGCTGGTGGTGATCGGGAAATAAAAAGTAAAATTCTCGCGCTTTATCAATATATCCCCGGGAAGCCTCCCGACATAAGGTATTTTCCCGGCGGCTATGAGGACCACCCCTGCCAGAACCGCTAAAAGACCTATGATTATAAGATATTTACCGAATAACTGCAGCATCTTGCCGTTAGATCCTCCATTAATATATCAAAAAAGTTCCCCCTGCGTCTCAAGGGGAATACCTTCTTTCTTGCGGATATAATTGATAGCGTTTTCCGTCAGCTCCCGGCCGCGTTTTGTCCTTTTCAAGAAACCTATGTTCATAAGATAAGGTTCGATAACATCCTCTATAGTATCGTTTTCCTCGTTCAGGGACGAAGCCAGGGCTTCTATCCCGACCGGGCCGCCTTTATATGACGAATATATGACATCCAAGAGTTTCCTGTCGATCCGATTGAGCCCCATTTCATCTATGCCGTGAAGATTTAACGCCTGCATGGTAGTATCACGCGTTATTCGGCCGTCGGATTTAACCTCAACCCAGTCTCTCACCCTCCTAAGAAGGCGGTTGGCTATGCGGGGGGTCCCCCGCGCACGAATAGCTATCTCCGACGCGCCCGCTTCATCTATCGGTATACCCAAGATCCCCGCTGAACGTTTTATTATGGTCTTTAGTTCGTCCGGTAAGTAAAAATCAAGATGGTACGATATCCCGAACCTATCTCTTAACGGAGCGCTTAAAAGACCCGACCTCGTTGTAGCCCCTATGAGTGTAAACCTTTTAAGATTGAATTTTATGGTTTTGGAATACGGGCCTTTATCGACAATAAAATCTATCTGAAAATTTTCCATAGCGGGATATATAAATTCCTCGACAACCTTCGAGAGCCGGTGTATCTCATCTATGAAAAGGATATCCCCTTCCGACAGATTTGTAAGTATCCCGATAAGGTCACCCGCCCGTTCAATGGCCGGACCGCTTGTGGCGGTGATCCGCGCGCCCCTTTCATTCGCGATGATATGAGCAAGCGAAGTCTTCCCCAACCCGGGAGGCCCGGAGATCAGGAGGTGCTCCATGGGCTCATTGCGCATCTTGGAGGCCTCAAGCGCGATCTTCAGAGAATTTACCACCGCCTTCTGGCCTATGAATTCCGTAAGTAGCGGCGGCCTCAAAGAAATGTTAGTGATTACATCGTCATCCGTCTCATTATGCCGGACTATCTCTTCTCCGTCATCGAGGAACTTTTCTCGGCCTGATCCCATTTCTCCCCCGTCTTCCATCTTATTGAAAATTCAAAGAGTAGGGGTTCAATATTTTGAACCCCTACTCCTAACCAACGAACCCCGCCTGCCAGCAGGTACAACGTTTAGTCAAGAACGCCACGAAATCTTTCTCTCCTGCCGTGAAACAATCTACACGCTGTCCCTGCCTGCCGGCAGGCAGGCGCTATACGCTAATAGGCCAACCGGCAAACTGGCTAACCGCCTCAACCCGCGTCCACCTTACGTTCCCTGTACACTTCGTTCAAAAGCTCTTCGCTATTCTTTACCTTCGGATTTCTCGCGACAGCTTTACGCAGCATATCCTCAGCTTCGTTCTTTTTGTATTGAAGCTGTAATAACACGCCAAGCGCTTCATCTTTTATATCCTCATGCGTCTTTACATCCGCGGTGTATTCATCGCGGATAAGACCATATTTACCGACTTTTCCCTGCAATTTTGCCACGATAAGCTTCGCTTTTTGATCTCCTATCCCGGGCAATTTTTTTAGGAATGACGCGTCGCCGGCGTCTATCGCCCCGGCTATAATCGAAAACGGTTCTATAAGTGCGCGGCAAGCCGCTTTAGGCCCCACACCGGAAACCGTTATAAATTTCTCAAAAAATTCTTTTTCGATCTCATTTTGGAACCCTATGAGTATAGGGACAGCCCGCGAAGGTTCCATCTGATAATAATGATATGTAACAAGCTCTATCTCGCCTTCAAGCTTATTTTCTTTCTCGAGGGATTTTAATACGGCAAGCGGGACCATAACCTCATAGGATATCCCTCCGCTTTTCAGCAAAAGTGTCCCCTCTTTACTCCCCATGGCCTTCCCTGATATACGGGATATCATATATTCGCCTCTTTCCGCGGCCTAGCGGCCGCCGAGAACAATCAAGACCGGCCCCGCAGGACGCCCTTTTCTCCTGATATGGAATAAAGTTCACTCAAAGCGGCCTGCTTAATATCTCTCACCCCGATGAACACATAACATAAGGCCATGGCAAGCGCGTCGCTCACGTCAAAATCTTCCGGAACGGTCTTAAGCTTCAGATACGTCTTGACCATCCTCTGGACCTGTTGCTTACCCGCCTGCCCGTTACCGGTAATAGCTTTTTTTATCTTTGTAGCTGGATAATTGACGAGCGGTATCCCGTTGATCCCAGAGACAAGACATGTGATTCCTCTTACATGTCCCATAAGTATAGCCGTTATGGGGTGCTTATAATGGGAATAAAGTTTTTCAAGAACTATGACATTCGGCTTATGCTCCGACACCAGATCGCAAAGATTCTCATATATGCTGGTTACCCTCTTGGATATTTTATCCCCCGAAGAAGTACGTATGACGCCCGCCTCGACGAAACTCACTTCACCATGGCCTTTAGCCTCGATAAGACCATAACCTGTCTTTATAAGTCCTGGATCGATGCCTAATATTTTCACTGGTCCGATAAAGATCTTCCTTGGTTGCGTTCGCCGTCACAAAACAGGACGACCCTTCGCCCTGCCCATCATTTTTCTTTTTCGATCATCTTCAATATATCGTCAGGTATATCAAAGTTGGAATAAACGTTCTGGACATCGTCATTATCCTCAAGATCCTCGACAAGCGCGAGTATCTTCCTGGCGACATCGGCGTCGTCTATCTTGATACTGTTCTTCGGCACGGTACTAAGCTCTCCCGACGTTATTTTGACATTTTTAGCCAAGAGCGCGCTCCGAACGGAGTCAAAATCCTGCATCGGACATGTTATTTGGAAAAAATCCTCGTCCGAAGTAAGATCTTCCGCGCCGGAGTCAAGGGCTATATCCATCAGCTCCTCCTCTTTGGCGTCGGATCTCTTTACCAGAAATACCCCCTTCTTTTCGAAGAGAAACGACACAGACCCCGCTCCTGCCATATTCCCGCCGCGTTTGGAAAAGATACTCCGGACATCGCTTGTGGTACGATTCCTGTTATCGGTAAGGCCCTCGACGATGACCGCGATCCCGCCCGGCGCGTATCCTTCAAAAGACACGTTCTCATAAGACACTCCCGCGAGTTCACCCGTGCCTTTTTTAATGGCGCGATCGATATTATCCGCCGGCATATTCGCGTCTTTTGCTTTTTGCACCGCAAGACGCAGCCTCGGATTGGCATCGGTATTGCCTCCGCTTCCCCTCGCCGCTACGGTTATTTCGCGGATGATCTTAGTGAATATTTTTCCCCGTTTGGCGTCCAGCGCGCCTTTTTTATGTTTTATACTCGCCCATTTAGAATGGCCAGACATGTGTATCTCCTCTCGTGTGTCTACCCGCAGGATAAAATCACATAACTTAAGTAGATGTACCCCCTGCCCTGTGCTCCTCGACTCTCTAGACCTAAACTATTCTTCCGGGTGTTTTACTTTTTTATTTTCCGCGATTACTTTCTGCGCGATATTGGACGGCACAGGCTCATAATGCGAAAACGCCATCGTGTATGTCGCCCTCCCCGCCGTAAGCGCCTTGAGCTCGTTGGAGTATTTATACATCTCTTCCAAAGGTATCTGGGCTTTCAATATCTGCATGCCGCCTTCGGAATCCATCCCTTGGACCCTGCCCCTCCTGGAACTTAAAGAACCCGTCACGTCGCCCATATTCTCTTCGGGAATAGTAAACTCCACGTTCATGATAGGCTCAAGAATCGTAGGCTTTGCCTTCTCGCACGATTCCTTGAAAGCGTGCGCCGCGGCTACCTGGAACGCTATATCCTTGGAATCGACTGGATGCGTTTTCCCGTCGTAGACTATAACCCTTACATCCGTCACGGGATATCCGGCGAGTATCCCGCCTTTCAGCGCGTTTAATACCCCTTTTTCACAACTCCCCACAAATTGCCGCGGGATAGCCCCGCCTACGACTTCATCAACGAATTGAAAACCTTCGCCGCGCGGCATCGGCTCAACACGCATCCAGACTTCTGCGAATTGGCCCGCTCCGCCGGTCTGTTTTTTATGTCTATACTTTGAATCTCCGTTCCCGGTTATGGTCTCCATATAAGCCACTTTGGGAGTCCCTACTTCCACTTCCACGCCATATCTGTTCTTCATCCTGGCAATGATCGTCTTTATGTGCAGGTCCCCCATCCCCGAAATGACCATCTCATGGGTCTGGTCAGCAAGAACAGACTGGAAAGTAGGATCTTCCGCGATAAGTTTTGTGAGTGTCGCGGATATTTTATCTTCATCCGACCGGCTTTTTGGTTTTATAGAGAAGCTTATGGCAGTTTCCGGGAACTTGATATTGACGAACTTCACAGGGTTCTTGTCGTCGGAAATGGAATCGCCCGTACTGGTGTTCTTTAATTTTGCCACAGCCGCGATATCTCCGGCAATGACGATATCCGCCTGAAGCTGCTCTTTCCCTTTAAGGTAGAACAATTGCCCCAATTTTTCCGCGGTGTCCTTCGAGGTGTTCTTTACCGATTGGTTAGAGACCACTTTACCGGAACGCACCCTGAAGATAGATATCTGTCCCGCATAAGGATCGGATATCGTTTTGAATACCTGTGCCGCGAAAGAGCTTTCAACTCTTGGCTCTACTTTAATGGCCTTCGGACCTTCTCCGCCGGAAGGCGCTTCCGCGTTTACAGACGGCCGATCAACGGGAGACGGCACAAAATCGCGGATAACCGCCATCACTTCTTCCGTGCCTATCCCCTTGGATATCGACGCGGGTATCACGGGAATGATCTTCCCCGAGATAACTCCCGACCGGAACGCCTTATTAAATTCTTCATGTGAAAGCTCTCCTGTTTCAAGATATTTCTCAAGGATAGCGTCATCGGACTCGGCCACGCTTTCGGTCATTTCGTTCGATAACCGCGCGGCATCTTCTTTGTCAGCTCCTTGTAGTTTATCTATCCCGCTTTTAGTCATAAGATCAGCTATCCCCGAAAACGACGATCCTCTCCCGTTAGGATAATATACCGCCACACACTGCTTGCCGAAATTGTTCCGTATATTTTCAAGAACGGTCTTAAAGTTCGCGTTGTCCTTATCCATCTTGTTTATGATTATTACGCCCGGCAAGCTCGCGTCCTGGGCCATCTTCCAGAATTTAGTCGTTCCGACCTGGATGCCGCTCACTGCGTCAACAAGGAGCAGTGCCGCGTCAGCCGCGGATATGCCCGATAATATTTCCCCTTGGTAATCCAGATATCCCGGGGCATCAAGAAGATTTACCTTAACTCCGTCTTTCTCGTAAAAAGATACCGAAAGATTAATCGAGTTCTTTCTTTCCTTCTCATCGTCGTTAAAATCAGATACGGTAGTCCCCTCCTCCACCGTTCCCTTCCGGGAGATCGCTCCGCCCTTATGAAGAAGATCCTCTACCAAAGTCGTTTTCCCCGTCCCAGAATGCGCTATCAAAATTACGTTACGGATATCTTTAGTTGAACCAGCCACGTAAAACCTCCTTGCCATTTATTGAACAAAAATACGCGTGTCCACTTCCGTACATGTAAATGATTATCAAAGTTAGCAGTACTAGAGACGTGCCGATAAGACAATATGAACATTATAATATGTATGGTGGGTTTGTCAAGGAGGATAGCCTTGGAGTTAAAACTGTTAAGCCGGACGCAAAATATCAACTACCGTTCTTTATCCCTGGGATTTAATTTCAGGTACCAGGAACAATTTATACAATCTACCGGCCGTATCTTGTGAGCGGGACAGTTCTCGTGTTGGTACGTCGACGCGATAAACCAACATTCGCGTCCCGAATCCGTGGTAAAAGCGGGACAATTTTTCTTAACTTCTTCCGGGCATTCCCAAAATTCCCAGCAATTTTTTGAATCTTTATTCACAACCATACGCATAATTATATAGCGATTAACCTGTATACTCAATGTTTATTATTATTTTTTCTTTAGTTAACAAAAAAAACCCGCAGGGGTTACCCACGGGTTTTTAAGGGATAGATCCTTCGCCTCCCGGTTTTAGCCGGTCGCTCAGGATTAATGCGCGCTGTGATTTATATTCACTTCGTTCCATAAATCACGCGCTTATTAAAATTAAATGGAGCACCGTTCTACTCTCCCGCACCGTTGCCAGTGCAGTACCATTGACCACGAGAGGCTTAACTGCCGTATTCGAAATGGGAACGGGTGTTTCCCTCTCTGTATGAGCACTCCAAAAATGTTGTCGATCTCAACTTTTCAAATTCTCGACAGATCGTGATAGAAGTATCCAATACCGCGAAATTTTATTGGTCAAGCCGATCGGCTAATTAGTATCCCTAAGCTGAAGCCTTTACAGGCCGTACACTTGGGACCTATCAACCTCGTAGTCTGCGAGGTGCCTGATTGGGATATCCATTCTTAAGGGGGGCTTGGCGCTTAGATGCTTTCAGCGCTTATCCTTTCCGAACTTGGCTACCCAGCTAATGCCCTTGGCAGGACAACTGGAACACCAGAGGTTCGACAATCCCGGTCCTCTCGTACTAGGGATTGATCCTTTCAAATATCCTACGCCCATGGCAGATAGAGACCGAACTGTCTTGCGACGTTCTGAACCCAGCTCACGTACCACTTTAACCGGCGAACAGCCGGACCCTT
>CAZOMD010000010.1:0-36115 GCA_964580895.1 uncultured Planctomycetia bacterium
CGGAGATCTCCCTTTTCAAACCCGTTCTCCCGTAACTTCATTATCATCTCTTCGGTTTTTTTAAGCGCTAACCACTCTTTTTCCATAACGGCATTTTTCACGATAACACGGTCCCTTACCTCGCTATCCCCTTTGGTCCCGAGTGTAAGTTCCGTCACGGCCATGTTGCTCCCGGACTTCGGTATCTCTTTGAAGAAAGGCCTGCATCTGGCGCTTTTTATCTCACGGACAATCTCTTCCATGCTGCTAACGGGATGGTCAAACTGCGTTGGGAGCCTCCCCGCATTCTCCTCGGTGTGGGTATCGCTCCCGGATACGGCCGTAAACTTATGCTTGTGCCATTCGCGAAGACCCCGATAATTTTCTGACATGGTCTGATTACAGCTAAATATCTCGATAGCGTCTATCCGGGGGTCCTTCAGGTCTTCTCCTTGCGGCCTTCTATCTCCCCTAAAAGGATGCGCCCAGACAAGCGCCGCGCCGGGATACATCTTTTTCAGGTCCTCAAGACCTATCTTTTCCTTTATGCTGTTATCCGCGCCAAAAACCAGCACATGCCCTTTGTCGGTATCTACTTCCTGCGCGGCAAAGATGAGGAAATTATCATCGCACCCAGCCTTACGACGCAGTTCTGAGATCTCTTCGCTATTCCATAGATAATGGTGTTCGGTAAGGACGAGCCCCTGCAACTGGTTCTTCATCACTTCTTTTACCAGAGACACCGGATCGATCCGGCTGCATTCGGAATATTTAGATGTATGGCAGTGCAGTTCAAGCAGCATATTTTAATCCTTTTTATGTTCTGCGTCTGATCCATTTGTATCAAACAAATAAGAACACTTTCCAGGATAGAATGTGGCTAGAGTAAACGTCAAAGTTTACATATTTTAGCATACTTTCCGACCCGCGGGAAGCCTCACAATTATCTGGTTTGCCAGTTCACCGGTTCGATGGTTAGCTGGTTCTTTGGTTATCCAGTTTGCCGGCTTAACAGTTTCCAGCCTGAGGCTGGTCCGCCTTTGGCGAAAATACTTAAATGGTTTGATTATTAGCGGATAGCACCTGCCTGAGGTCCGGGGTCAAACCAATAAAACAAACGCACTTGGCGAGGAACAAAACTGGTTCACTGACTGCCGCTGGTCAACTCTTTCTTCTCCCGATAAGATAACCTAATAATCCGCATAGGCATGCTATCCCGGCCATAACTAAAATCTTGCAAGGAGGACATATTTGGCTGGAATTACATTTGCAAAATTCCCAGATATTCAACTTATTCCCCTCCTTAAAAATAATGGCACTTTCCTTTTTGAAGCTCCGCGGCCTTACACGCCTGCCGGGTTACCTGCCGAAGGTAGGCAAGACGTGGTTTATTTTTTCCCGCAAAGGAGGGTTAAAAGAATTAGCGTGATGCCGCTCTAGAAGCACAACTCTTCCTCGCCTCCTCTAAAATGAAGATAATGACCATAAATACAAATAATAATACCCACTCTTCCCATCCCAACCCTATCGTGTTAAATATCTTTTGTAAAAACGGTACATAAACTATAGCGCCGGTAAGAATAAGTTCAAAAATAATCCCCCAAAGAATGAGTTTATTATTGAAGAAACCTATTTTAAACGCGGAAAGTTTTTCACTGCGGCAAGCGAAAACATTGGCGATCTGCAGTATAACTATCCCTACAAATACAACTGTTGTCGCTTTTAGATGCAGCGGATTTGTAAATGTCATGTCATTAGGTTCCAGCTGCATCCCGGGCCTCCATCCGCCTTGATAAAGAACGAAATAATAAGCGCTTATCACCGCGGCAGCGTTAAGAAGCCCCAGAACGATATAGCCGCGGAAAAGAACTACTTTGTCAATGACCCCCTTCTTCTTCGGCCTTGGCGGAAGCTCCATAATGCCAGGTTCAGGCTTTTCAACGCCTAAAGCGAGCGCCGGCAAAGTTTCCGTCCCTAAATCAATGGCCAATATTTGCATAACTGTAATAGGAACAGGGAGTTTAAATAAAACATAAAAAATAAACGGTATAGCCTCAGGAACAAGATGCGCGAAGATATAGGTAATAAATTTCTTGATGTTATCAAATACCGCGCGCCCTTCCTCTATCGCCGAGACAATACTAGCGAAATTGTCGTCAACCAAAACTATTTCCGCTGATTCTTTGGCTACATCTGTCCCCCTCAATCCCATCGCCACACCGATATCCGACCTTTTTAACGCGGGGGCATCATTCACCCCATCGCCGGTAACCGCCACAATGTGCCCTAACTCCTTAAAAACATTCACTACTCTTAATTTATGCTCCGGGTTCACCCTGGCGAAGATTACCTCTCCCCGAACAACCTTATCCCTCAATTGTTCGTTAGTTAGATGAATAAAATCCTCTCCCGTAATGACCTCGGGATCCTTGGATGAAACGATCCCGATTTGTCTCGCGATCGATAACGCGGTTATTTGATAATCGCCCGTGATCATGACAACGCGAATACCCGCTTTCTTACAAACAGCGATCGCGTCTTTCACTTCCGGCCGCGGCGGATCATACATCGCGGTTGTTCCTATAAAAATAAGATCTTTCTCTACTGTCTGCGCGCTGGATTCGTCCACATCCTTGGGTTCAAAACAACGGTAAGCAAAACCAAGAACCCTAAGACCGTCCCCGGCAAAGTTATCTATTTGAGCGATAATTTCCGTTTTCTTCACAGGCGTTAATTCCACAATATCTTTACCGAGCGATATTTTAGTCGAAAGTTCCAAAATTTCCTTCGGCGCCCCTTTCACAAAGGCACAAAGATTCCCGTCAGGAAGTTTGTTGATAGAACTCATTCTCTTACGCACCGATTCAAAAGGAAAGCGTTTCACCGTTAAACAATCCTGACGTTCCCGCTCGATATCGAATCCACCTTTTTGGGCTAATGTCAATAACGCTCCTTCCGTGGGGTCTCCGATAATACTCCAATAATTTTGAGTCCCGCCGGGAGGAACAAGCTTGGCTGTATTGCATAAACTGGCTGTACGCATTAAAAGATCAAGGTTATCGTTTTTAAGCGAATCGGGTAAAAGTGTTTTCTCCTCAAAATTAAACGAACCGTTTGGTTCATATCCCGCCCCGGATACTTCAATTACCTTATTGTTGATCCAAATTTTCTTAACACTCATTTGATTCGTAGTAAGTGTTCCTGTCTTATCCGTACAGATAACATTCGTACAACCGAGAGTTTCAACCGAGGAAAGCTTTTTGATTAAAGCATGTTTCTTCGCCATCCTCTGAACAGCCATAGATAGAGCTAAGGTAAGTGTGGGCATTAATCCTTGCGGAACGTTAGCTATGATAATACCTATGGCAAACATCGCGGAGGCTACTAAAGTCATTTTAGTGAAAGCTAAGCCCACAAAAAAGAAAATAAGACCCATAACAACCGATATTGCGGCGATCATTTTGCTCAAATCGTTTACTTCTTTTTGTAAGGGGCTTAAATCCATCTTGACCGTTTGAGTTAAGTACGCGATCTTGCCTATTTCAGTACTCATGCCGGTGGCTATAACTACCGCTTTCCCCATACCGGAAGCGACGCTTGTCCCCGTAAAGACAAGGTTGGGTATTTCAAGCCACAGAAAACCTTTACTACTCTGAAAACCTTCTGACATTTTATGAGAAAGCTTGGATTCCCCTGAAAACGCGCTATTATTTACGCGTAACTCCTGGGATTCGATCAACCTCGCGTCAGCTGGGATATTATCCCCTTCCTCTATAATAACGATATCACCCGGGACAATATCGCTTGTGGGGACTTTTTTTTCAGCGCCTTCCCTTATTACGCGCGCGTAGGATGGGATCAATTTTTTTAAAGCGTCTATTGCCTTTTCCGCCTTAAATTCCTGCCAAAAACTAAATACCGCGTTTATAAATATCACGATAATACACGCCCATCCGGCCTCAGGCATCTGAGCCCAAAAAGAAAGCCCGCTTCCGATCCACATCAAAATGGCCAGTAAATTAGTAAAATGAGCGCCGAAGCGCACAACAAGCGGTATTTTTCTTATCGCCTTCAGTTTATTGGGACCATATATTTCCAGGCGTTTTTGGGCGGATACATCGCTTATCCCGGTATCGCCGCTTGCTAGTTCCAAATAGATATCTTTCTTGCTTAAAACATAAAACCCTTCTTTTTCTATCCCTTCCTGTTTTAAAATGCGATAGAGTTCTTCATTGGTCGAACACCCCAAAAGCTGTTTGACAAATACTTTATTATTCAGCAAGTGGGCGGTCTTGGAAAGAATTTTGAGATGTAGCCCGCTTTCAAGGAGTGGAGTCAGAAAAAGTATTACAAGGTGCACCGCTCTGCCGTCGGGAGACGCGAAATTTATCCCGCGCCTGGAAAGACCGATAAATAAAACCGCTTCTTTTAATTCGGATATTCTGGCATGGGGAATAGCTATGCCCTCTCCCAACCCGGTGCTTCCTATCTTTTCCCTTTTAAGAAGGCTCTCTAAAACCTGTTTTTTATCCTTGATTTTTCGGTTTTTGTAAAGCTGCTCTACGATCTCGGCTATCACGCCTTCGCTGGTATGAGATTTTAAATGTACGGTTACTAACTCTTTTTGAACCAATTCGGAAATCTTCACGACTATCTCCTATTCTTATCCTACTGCGCGATATGTATCCAAGCCAAATAAGGTATATTTTTTTTCCGGCGTTAAGGTTGATAAAATAAAAAACCAGAGAACTCCTTCTCTGGCGTGTTCTCTCATCAAGACTTACGAGGTTAGCTGTCGGGCTCGGGTCGAGTAACCCTAATCTGAAACCACCAGATATTCGCCCCAAGATCGTTTATCGATCAGATTCTTGGATCCCCCGCTATCTTTTTAGGTTTTACATACGCACCTAGAAAGAAATTCAGTGTATTAAAGTGGTAATATAGCACAAAAAAAACTTTTGTCAATCCTTCCGTTCCATCCGGTGTCCCTTCCGTTCCATCCGGGATTCCCGTTAGGAATGTTTTATTTATCGCGGACGCGCTTTATCAAAAATCTGACAGGAAAACCTTCCAACCTTGGGTTCAAAGGATGATCTTTAAAATAAGGACGTCACCCCTCGGGTGACGTCCTTATTTTTCTATTTTTTATTACGTGAGTTATTTCACCGAGGAAAGAGCTATACTGGCAAGATTCACAAGTTCTTTAGCCAGATTAATGTCTTTTTCCGAAAATTTTCTGTTTTTTCTCATTATATTGAGATTTACAACTCCATACGCTTCATGGCTGTTCGCTTTATTGAATGGGATAACCATTGAGGATTTAATATCTCTTCGTTTCATCTCTCTTGAAATACCCTCTTTCCCGCTATCGTTTGGGAGAAGGATAGACTCCGATGTCGCGATGGCTTTTCCCGCTATGCCTTCCCCTACTTTTTGGTGACTGCTATTGACGATATCTTTATTTAACGAAGAGGAGGCTGTAATATGTAAGTATTTTAGTTTGTCGATCGTCATAACCGATCCGGATTCGGCGTCAAGCGCTATCTTGCATACGTTAAGCAGTGACTCTAGTACTTTTTGCTCATAAGATTTTGAGAATAAGGGGTCTAATTCAACTATTTCCTTAGAGATCTCGCCGAGACGTTTTTTGTGATAACCGGTCCTGGCGATATACGTAAAAACTACCTCGACCAGCGCGATTAGAGACAGTATCCTGTCGCGCGAAAATACATTTACTTTCATAATAGAATCCGATAACGCGCCGGGATTTATTTTCAGGTCTTCCGCGCACTTTAGATAAAAAGAGCTGTCTTCTCTCTTATCTATCGCTACAGGCCCTATTACCATAAAAGCGACGACATTTTGTCCGAACGTTTTTATGGGGAAAAAGAAAGTTTCGAGGTTAAAAAGCCCTTTGGCGCTGGATAGCCCTTTTGAGGATAAGTTACATTCTTTTTTGAGCAGCCAATTTCCGTTAAACTGAAGATATCCGGGAAGGTCCGGGATCCCGGGCTCACATAGAACCACCGGGTTGCTTTTTTTAAAAAGAAGCGTTCTGTTTAGATCCACTGTGCTGAGCGGCAAGCCAAAAGTATCCGAGAATGAATCCTGGATCTTTTGCCAATCCTCAAAAACGACTAATTTATTAAGCCCAGAAAAGCGTGGAGCCATGATATGTTTAACTTTCTTAAGTTACAAAATTATCGCGCTAACAGTCGCCCGTTCATCTATTTAAACGGAAACGATGTTATATTTACGAAGCTTATTGTAGAGCGTCGTCCTGTTAACGCCTAATTTACTGGCGGCTTTATTTTTGTTCCATCCTACTTCTTTTAATATGTTCAGTATATGCACTTTTTCAGGTTGTTCAAGGAAATTTTTGAGAGAATCCATCGTTCCCAGGACTTGATCTCCCACGGCGACGATCGGCGTGATCCCTTTGCTGATGATCTCTTTCGGGAGGTCTTCCTTGGTTATCAATCCGTCCGCGTCCAATATGACAGCCCTTTCTATAATATTTTCAAGTTGGCGGATGTTCCCGGGCCAATCATAACACATAAAAACGTCTAACGCTTCCTGGCAGATATATTTTATCTTTTTGTGGTTCTTTTTCGAGTAAGTATCAAGGAAGCCGGACACTAACCCGGCGATATCCTCTCTTCTCTCCCTTAAAGGCGGAACGTCGAGAGTAATGACATGAAGCCTGTAATACAGATCTTCCCTGAACTTTTTCTCGGCAACTAGTTTTTCAAGATCATTGTTTGTAGTGGCTATAATGCGCACATCGACTTTTATGGTTTTATGATCACCGACTTTTTCGAACTCTTTCATTTGAAGCACCCTCAAAAGCTTTACCTGCAGGTCCAGGGAAAGCGTATCTATATCATCGAGCAATATGGTCCCGTTATCGGCCTGCTCAAATCTTCCCCTGCGATCGCTTATGGCTCCCGTAAACGCCCCTTTGGTATGCCCGAAGAGCTCGCTCTCGATTATCTCTCTCGGGAGAGCGCCGCATGACATCTCAACAAACGGCCCCTTCCCTCTCTCGCTGTCGGCTTTATGTATCGCGTGCGCGATCAACCTCTTACCCGTACCGCTCTCCCCGCGGATAAGTACTGTCGCGGAAGAATTAGCTATTTTATCAACGAGAGAGAATATATGCCGCATTTGCCGGCTTTTGGCGGTCAGGTCATGAAATTTGTTGCTTATTATACAATTGTTCTTTTCGACTATTTTTTCGATCTGTTCCGGCCCCATACTCGCTAAAGTCTTTTCAACGGCAAAAAGTATTTTTTGGTCTTCCGCGGGATATACCAAAATATCAAAAGCGCCTCTTCTCATGCATTGGACCGCGAATTCCACTTCCTGTAATGAAGTTAAAACTATTATTTCTGAAAAAGGCGCCTTATTTTTGATCTCTGTAAGCGTTCCGGAGGCAGAGGTATTTAGGCATAGGATTATGACGTGAAATTGTTTTTCTTTCAATAAAGTCTTAGCGTCATCCTTCGACCCCACCGTTTCAACTAAATAATTTGAACGGCTAAGCAACTCATGGATGGGCCCCTGCATAGAGGTCTTTTCATCAACGATCAAAATGCTTCCATTATGTGTCTGTTTTTGTTGCTTCATTTCACACCTTCACTTTTCTTCTGATACATTTGTCCGATTGCTTCACCCGTTTACCGGACGCCGAGATCACTTCTCGGGTTTTATCCTTTTTATAGCCGCTTCTAAATATTTCTTCACCCTGTCATCGTCGCTTTTTTTGATCATCTCATTGTATAGCTCTACCGCCTTATCCGTATTCTTTAAAGTTTTGACAAAGATCAGCTCAATATAAGGCACTTGATTTACCAAAGCTATGCCGGTGGGATACTCGGAGATTATACTTTCAACTATTTCTCCGGCTTTGGCGGCTTCCCCGATGTAAATATACACCTGCACCAAGAGGTCCGAGGCGGCATACCCCAAAGCAGTACCTTTATGCTCGGTCATTAAACCCCGATAAAACGCGATCGCTTCGTCAAAATATTTTCGGGATTTATCCATGTTGCTTGCCCTAAGATGATGGTTCGCTATATAAAACGGCGTTTGTAACCCCAAGGGGGTATTTACATACTTGCCCTGAAGGATCCTTAATTCGACCAGGGCCTTATCCCACTGATCTTTTTTTTCGTAACAAACAGCCTTGAAGAAGTAAGCTTTGGATACCAGAGCTATGTTATCATGTTCGTTTTTCAAAATTTCGTCCGAAAGGGCTATTGCCTCATCGTACTTTCCGTCTTTAACGTACATTTCGGCCAGTTTGGGATATGCGATCCTCGCTGGTCCTGTTCCGGGAAATTTTCTCAAGACTTCTTTCAGGCCGTCCTCGATCGAGGCCAACACTTTAGGAGGCGCGACATCGGGATTTTTTTCGATAGCACGCAGTTTTTCGAGTGTATTGTGGAGTGATCTTTCCGCCGCGTATTCGCTATTCCAGCCGAATAAAGAAAGGACGACAAATACGGCTAAAAGCACTCCCGCGCAGATAAAAAAAACTTTCCTCATATTTTCTTATCCTTCTGCATATCCAGAACGCACAGCGAAACACTGGTTATAACAAAACACTCTATTATCAAAGCTATAACAATGTCCACCGCTAATATTATAGGAGTTATCTCGGGAAACGTCTTACCCATCAGTTCGACCGGAATACTTTTTAAAACCGCCATCGGAAAATATATAAGATACGGGAAAACTATAAGTGTAAATATACCAAAAAACCCGCGTATCCCAACACCAAGGCTTTTCAACACCGCTTTCATCAAGGGCATATCCCCTATGATCATAAGTGGCAGGATAAGAACGACAAAAACGGTAATGATAAGATTGGTTACAAATTGCATGAGTGCTGCCAGAAGAGAACCGGTTTTATGCATTATCCCGGGGGCAAAGTTCCCCAGAACTGAAACAACTTTTTGAAAAACAGGGCCGATGAGTTTGTTTTCAAAATGAAATACAACCACGGACAGGATACCCACCAGCAAAAATGCCGTGTATCTGGGGAAAGCCTTCCTCACCTGTACATTTACTCTAACGGTCTTTCCCTCTTTTATGGCCCTGACTATCCCTATGGTCACCGCGTACAGAAACACCCCGGCCAGAACATAAAAGACCATTTGGATCCCGCGAAGAAGCTTTATCGATACCAACATATTCCCCGGATAATGGACAAATATCTCGCCGAAAAACTTTTTAATTATTGGATTCGCGAGATACATCAGCGGCGGGCGTGTGCAGAAATATATTAGCTCTAAACACAGTAGTTCAAAAAACCCAATTAAAAGAGTCGGCAATAATATGATCGGGTTTTCTGTTATTAGGGTGTACGCCAAAATCCAGTTTTTTTTCACATTTAGCTTCATAAGATTAGTTTAACCGGTTTTTTCTGTTTTCAAAATATTGTAACTTTTGAACCGCATAACAAGACGTTAGTATAGAACAAACTTCTACTACTGTCAAGATAATTCGCTTTTACGTTAAAATAGACCTCTTAAAAAGCGTCCTTTTGTCATATTGAGGCCCACTTTGTCAGGTTGAGACCATTTTTGTCAGGCTGAGACCAACTTTGTCAGACTAAAACCCATTTTGTCAGGCTAAACGAAGCCGTAAGTGTGGCCTTGTTGGTTTGTTCTTTGGTTCGATAGTTCTCTGGCATAACCTAGAAACCAGCAACCTGTAACCAGTTACCTGAATGCGTTGCGTTTTAGCGTACAACACGTACCGTCTGAAAATCCAAAGTCTAAAACCTCTTTGGCTTTTTGACCTTTAGACCTTTCGACTTTTTGACTATTCCTTCGTCCCACGTTCTACGGAACCGGCGGACCGGCCAACTGGCTAACCAACTACGTCCCACGCCCTACGTTCTACGTCCCACAGTCCCCCCGGCCTCCGAAGCCATATCCTTTAATATCCCCCGAAGACTTTCCGCTATTTCCTGGTAATCCGGATCTTTTATGCCTATTTTAGCTACAAGATCCGAGTAAGAGATCAATGAACCGAAGTTTACCTCTATTTTCCTGCCCGGACGGGGATATTTCGAATAATGAGGCCACGCCTCAAATGAGCCTTTTATATAGATGGGTACGAACGACGGTTTGATCTCTTTGGATAATATGCCTATACCCTTCTTGAACTCTATAAGATTGCCGTCGGGAGAACGCTGGCCTTCCGGGAAATAACAGACAAATTTGCCTTTTTTAAGCAAGTAAGCGCACATATGCAGGGAATTGACCATATTCATCGCCGCGTCCATCATGACTATCCGCAGCATCTTCAATAGCTCCGGCCGCACGATCGCGGGAGCGAAATAATGTTTTCTGAACCCCAAAAAAAAGATATTACTCAAAGAGCTTAAGGGCAAACTGGCATATACTATCAGTCCGTCCAGAAAACTCGTGTGATTGGCGAACATTATGACAGAACCGTCTTTCGGCATATTGCGGCTATTTATCTTAAGCCCGAAAAATAAGGTCAAGAGCGCCTTAGTGAAGAGATAAATAAGAAGGCTGACCGTTTTATCGATGAACGTCGGGGTCATCCTGACGATCTGCAAGAGGTCCGGCTCCGGGTCTTCCTTAAAGACTTCCGACCATATGAATTCCCCCGCCTTCTGCTGCGTAAGCTCTTCGGGCAGAAAAGGCTCGACCTTGACAAATATATCTTTGATCGTAGCCGAATAAAAAACCTCCTCCAGCCTGTCTTCGGGTACCGTAATGTCCAAAAAATCCTGCAAGTCCAGAAGCAACTCGATCCTGCCCAGAGAGTCTATGCCCAGGTCAAGTTCGATGTGGTCATAAATGCTTACTTCCTGCTTAAGCTTGTCGGATAAGTATTTCAGCGCGTCCTGGCAAACCTTGGAAGAAAGAATGCGCAGGTCATCGCTGTCCGGTTCGGAGACCATCTTGCTTTTTATCGCGCTTTTCCCGGAAAGATATTTTTTCTGGACCTCGTTCCTTTTTATTTTGCCTAAAGCCGTCCTCGCGAACCTGTCCCGTGATATAACAAAACCTTTTACCCTCTCATAGCTTTTCATCCCGTGCGACAAATGATCCAGTTCCCATTTTATTCTGTCATCGATATTAAAATGTTTGTGGCTGTTGAAATACGATTCATTCGGGACTACCACCGCCACGAGGGAGTTCGCTTCTTTGAAATAACCTATGCCGCTTGAGAGAAAAACACATATCTCCTGTATATAAGAACTTTTACAGTAATGGCTCTCGATGGTTTCGGGGTTCACATTCTCACCCGAACTTAAAGTTATCATTTCGTCTTTTCTCCCGACGATGTTCAGGTATCCTCTTTTATCGAAAAACCCTATGTCTCCGCTCACCAACCATCCGTTCCGGAATTTTTCTTTTGTCTCTTTCTCGAGTTTGTAGTATCCCCCCATGACATTAGGGCCTTTAATCAGGATATCGCCCCTGCCTTTTTTATCGGCGCCGTCTATCTTAACCTCGACATCCGGTATGGGTTTACCGGCCGAACCCGGTTTTTTGCCGTTAGGGGGATTGATCGTGACGACCGGGGACGTTTCCGTGAGACCATAGCCTTCGATAACCGTAAACCCCCATTTGAGAAAGTCATATGTGACCTCGGGCTCGAGCTGCGCTCCGCCTGAGATCATGAACCGTATATTGCCGCCAAAAACCCTGTGTAACTTCGAGAACAAGACCTTTGACAGATTTATCCCGAACACCTTTCTTACCATCCATAAAAGCTCACAGGCCGCGCCGGCTAACATCCTGACGAAGAACGGCCGGTAGTTAAATTTTTCATTTATTTTTTTACGAAACATTATAAAAAGCTGGGGAACGCCGACGATAATACTTACGCCGGTATAGATCATGCAATCGGTCAAATCTTCGCCTGAAAGACCCTGGGGATAACTTATCGCGGCGCCCTCCAGAAGTGGCAACAGACAACTTGTCGTGAAAGCGAACGTGTGGTGCAGCGGCAGGACCGAAATAACAACGTCCTTGCTGTTGAAAAGACCGGTCTTCATCACTGACCTGACATTGGAAAGCAGGTTCCGGTGCGACAGGACAACGGCTTTTGGCGCGCCGGTGGTGCCCGACGTATAAAATAACGCGGCCGTCTGGTCCGGCGATATTTGGAGGGCCTCCTCGCCGAGACCGCTTGCCGATAAGCCCTTCTCTTCAAAAATACCGGGGGCATCGACTGCCAATATCTCGACGGCCCCTACTCCTTTTAAATGTTCATCTATCCCTTTGGCCGTCTCCTCGGAACATATAAGGATTTTCGAGCCCGAATGCTCTATGAACCGCTTGATCTCATCAGGCCCGGATCTGGTGTCGAGCGGCACGCAGACCGCTCCTATATATTGGATCGCGAAAAAACTGATCGGCCATTCGGGCCGGTTCCCTAAAAGAACGGCGACTTTATCCGCCTTATTTACACCCTTTTTGCGGAGTATTTCGCCCAAAACGGTAGCCCTATCAAGCAACTCCTTATAGGTTATGGATTTATAATTTTCTCCTTTTTTATAAAAAATGGCCGCCCCGGCGGAATTTTTTTCGACGACTTCGGCAAGCTCAAAAAATATGTTATTTACGGTCTTTTCCATTGGGTTCCTTGAAAGAGGATGGTACTTAAGGATATATCAGAATTTGGGGTAATATTTCTCTTCCAGACTATTCAGAAAATAGTCGTAAGATTTGGGCATTTTATCGTGCACTTCCCTCTCCAGATCCTTTATAACGCACATATAAGGTCTTACTTTGCCATAAAAATCTACTTCGTTGCCTATGGGCTGAAAGACAAAATGATGCATACGGAGGAGCAGCCACAGGCTTTTCTCCATGAGAGCGAAAAAATGCGTTATACCACGGCGTTTGCATTCCTGGTATATCTCCCTGTACATGCCGAAGATCATGGGTTTAATACGTTTGGCCTGCTCTATCCCCGAGACTTTATTGGAAGGATCATAACCTTCATACCCATAGTAAAGACCGTCATTTTCCCTCCTTCTATAGCTCTTTGATATAGCCAGGCGCGAAACCTCACATATCTTCTCCCTGTCCAGAGATCCGACGTCAATGGAGAGGCCCGAGCCGCAATGTTCTATAAAAGGCAACCCGTGCGGGTTATCCAGTATAAGGCGCGTAGTCCCTACAACACCGACGGTGTCTTCAATGACAAAATGGACGGAATAAGGGTCATATATATCCTCTTCGGACTGCTTGGGATAATCCTCCTTACGTATGAAACCGCATTCGACACAATACACCTGGTACCTGAGGCGGTAGATAGCTTCCATCAGCGCCTGCGAATGGTCGGCCTCTCTGAACGTAAATTCGGTTTTACCGATAAGTTCTGTGTGCATTTCTCCCACTCCAAATTTTTATCGCGTAACCATAGACATAGCACTATGATAACACTAAGCATTATAAAATCAAGAAAAGATTTTGATAATTGACTATTCCTAACTGGCGATATATACTTAAGCATATATATATTATTATAAGCTAACTCACGCTCTAATAAAAATGGCTCTTACCGGCATAATATCAAGTTTTCAGGAAACCCTCGTGCTCCGCACATTCAGGAACGCGGCCAGCAGAATACCCTTCTATCGATCGCTTTTGGATAAACTAACTTTAAACAGTAAAAATGTGCGAAATATCCGGGATTTTCGAGAACTCGTACCCATTCTCGATAAAGACAGGCTTTACACCGAGAACCTGCGCAATATCGGCCGCATGATCACCCCCGGGGCTCTGGCTAAATGCGAGTCTATCTTCCCCAGCTCAGGTTTTTCAGGAAAGTTCTCGTTCGGCATGATAAGCAAAGGAGGAGCGGCTTCCGGCGGCAAAAAACTGTATAACGCGCTCAACTGGCTATTCGGTATCGCCGCTAAAAGGACTCTTATCATCAACGCCTTGAGCATGGGAATATCAATTACCGTGCCGAAAGCGGTAATGATCAATACCGGGCTACGAAGCGACATCGTTATATCGGCCATAAGAACATTCAGCGGATCTTTCGATCAGATGATACTCATAGGAGAGAACGCGTTTATCAAAAAGATCCTTGAGGAAGGCTCCGGTGACGGGCTCGACTGGGCAAATGTTAACATACACGTTGTTTTCGGCGGTGAAAGTTTCCCCGAAAGCTACAGGACATACCTTGAAGAGATACTGGGTATCACCCCATCCAAAAAGACGGATTCCCTGGTGGGAGCTTCTTTCGGTTTTGCCGAATCGGGGCTGAACATAATGAGCGAGACCCGAAAAAGTGTCTCCATCCGCAAAAAAGCTTACAAAGATAAGAATTTTCTTCGCGAGCTTGCCGGTGACGACACAAGCGTCTTACCCGTTTTTATGCAGTATGATCCGTTCAGGATGTACGTAGAAGAGCATAACGGCCGGCTGCTTTTTACCGACCTCTCAGGGCGATCCCCACTCCCCATCATAAGATATATGACCGGCGATGAAGGTTCGATAATACCGTATAAAAAAGCAAAAAAAGTTTTTAAAAAACATGGGGTTGAAGCATCTCTGCCGGATCATGGGCTGCCTCTGGTCGCGCTGAGATGCCGCGCCGACCACCTTGCCGTCGGCGATAAGAAGATCTACCCCGATGCTGTAAAGGACGCGATCTATTCTCATCCCGACCTGGCCAAACTGGTCACGGGTTATTTCAGGATGAGAAAGACAGCCGCTCCGGTCTTTATAGATATCCAGCTTAAAGAGCGCGTCGGGCTTTCGGAGGATCTAAATGATAGATTTATGAACGCCTTAAAACAGAATATAGATACCGGCGTAGAATTAAAGCTCTATCCATATGCTTCTTTTCCCTACGCCATGGAACTCGATTATGAAAAAAAATTTAGGTATATTTAAAACGGTTTAAAAGTACAATAGTTAAAGGTTCAATGGTTAAATAGTTCGCCGGTTAGCTGGTTCATTACGTGATGAAACCATATTTTCAATGCCGGGTATTGCTCTCGGCAATACCCGGCATTGAAAAAGGTTGAACGAAAAGAGATATATGAAAAAAAACGCTATTATTTTACTATTTTACCTAACGCTCAATATAGGCTTGGCTTACAACTCTAGTTCCGAGGAGCTGGCCGCGCGTGAAATAGTAAAACGCTCGGATGATCTGATGCGGGGCGATACTTCTCGCGGCAGTTACAAGATGACCGTGGTCACTCCCACTTGGGAAAGGACCTTAGAACTCGACGCGTATAGCTCCGGCCGGGATAAAACATTTATCTCTATTCTCTCTCCTCCGAAAGAAAAAGGCATAACCACGCTTAGGATCGATAACAATATGTGGAATTACCTTCCAAAGGTGGAACGTACCATAAAAATACCACCGTCGATGATGTTCCAACAATGGATGGGCAGTGATTTCGCGAATGACGATATGGTCAAGGAAAGCAGCGTCGTAAACGACTATACACACACTATAGCCGGCGAGGAGGTCCTTGATACTTTCGAGGTCTTCAAGATAGACCTTATCCCTAAGCCTGAAGCGGCGGTCACATGGGGCAAGCTGATTTTCTGGATACGAAAAGGCGATTTCGTCCCGATACAGGAGGAATTCTATAACGAACATGGAAAACTTATAAAAGTCCTGAAATATTCAAATATAAAACAGATGTCAGACCGTATGATCCCGACAATATGGAATATAACGCCCGTTACAAAGGCCGGCCACTCGACAACCATAGAGGTGCTCGATGTCGTTTATAATGAGCCTTTGAACGCGGATATTTTTACTTTATCAAACCTGAAAAGATCATTATGACCACATTCCTTAAAATAGCGTGGCGGAATATCCTGAGAAACATTTTTCGTTCCGCGATAACCGTCTCTTCCATCGGCATCGGCTTCGCGAGCCTTTTCTTCATACGTTCCTTTATCGACGGCGCGGACTATCAAATGGTCGAAAATTACACGGGACTTTTCTCGGGACATATACAGATACACAAAAAAGGGTTCCTTGAAAATCCTGGATTGCAAAAAAGCATAAGTTCGCCTGAAAAAATATACTCCATCCTCAAAAACACCGACGGTATCCAAGCGGTCTCAAAACGCGTGAAAGAATACGCCCTTGTAAGCTCCGCCGAGAATTCAACGGGCGTCCTCCTTATGGGAGTCGACCCCGAAGGAGAAAAAAGCGTTACGGAACTATATAAACGCGTCCGAGAGGGCAGTTTCGTCTCCCGGGAGGACGAGATAGTCATCGGAAAATCTCTCGCTAAGTCTCTCAACGTCGGGCTTAAAGATAAGATAGTCATTATCGCCCAAGCATATGACGGCAGTCTGGCTAGCGCGGCATACCGGGTCTCCGGGCTTATTGATACGGGGGCCGAGGAGCTTGATAAAGGCCTGGCGATTATTACTCTCAAGGCGGCGCAGGAATTATTCGTATTGGATGATAAAATATCGGAATTCGCGGTCCGGATGGGCTCTCATACGGCAGTCGACAAGACCGCCCTGACCCTGAAAAACTCCATAGACGCGGAAGAATACGAGCTCCTTACCTGGAAAGAGATCTCCCCTGCCCTCGTCCAGTGGATAGAATTCGATCTGGCGTTCAGCAATTTCCTGCTCCTAATAGTACTCGCGATAGTGGCCGCCGGGATCCTGAACACCTTGCTTATGGGCATCTTGGAACGTGTCAGAGAATTCGGCATAATGCTCGCGCTCGGCACAAAAAGAAGACAGATCATTCAGATGATCGGCCTTGAATCGCTTATCCTCGGGTTCATTGGGATCGGCCTCGGGTATCTTTTGGGCGCGGGCCTGGCGGGTTATTTTTCGGTGCATGGCATTAACCTCGCTTCTTTTTCAACGGCGCTTAACGAGTATTACACAGGCTCGGTCGTCTACACAAGGATCTCATACGACTATCCGTTATTTTATGGGGCGGTAGTCTTACTGACAAGTCTTATAGTTTCGATATATCCGGCCTGGCGGGCGGCAAACCTTAAACCGGTCGACGCGATAAGACATATGTGAAAAGGACCAATTATGGCGCTTATAGAAATATCCGGACTGACGAAGACCTATATTGAAAGATCGGGCCTTAAAACCGAAGCCCTTAAGGGAGTAGATCTTTCAATAGATCCGGGCGCTTTTATCTCCATCGCCGGTCCTTCGGGATCAGGAAAAACTACGTTACTTAACATTATCGGGGCGCTTGATAAGCCCACTTCGGGTAAACTTATTTTCGACAAAATAGATATTACGGCCGTTCCTGTGACGAAATTAGCGGATTTCAGATTGAACAGGATAGGTTTTGTTTTCCAGGCATATAATCTCTTCAATACCCTGACGGCGCTTGAGAACGTTGAATACATTATGCTCCTCAAAAACACACCTTCCCGTTCCCGAAGGTCCACGGCTGAAGAAACCCTTCGAAAAGTCGGCCTTGAAAGTTATATGCATAAGCGCCCAAACCAGTTGAGCGGCGGTCAGCAGCAGCGGGTCGCCGTCGCCAGGGCCCTGGCATCACAGCCTAAATGTATCCTGGCCGACGAACCGACCGCCAATTTAGATTCAAAAACAGCGGAAGACCTTATAGATTTTATGCGCGACCTGAATACCCGATTTGGCCTGAGTTTCATTTTCTCGACCCATGACAAGATGGTAATGGGAAAAGCCGATAAAGTCTTTACTCTAAAAGATGGGAAAATAATAACTTGAGGCACACTATCCCGCCATTAAAGGCCGCGCTATACTTCTTTGTTTTAACGCTATTTTTTTCGTCTATGTCTTTTAACGCCGCGGCGGAGATCACTCCCCCGGCCATCGGCGGAGAATACAAAAACCTTTTGACCGTATCTCAAACACAGCAGAAAAAGGACGAATCTCTCTTACACCTTCAGCGCTTGCGTTTCAAAGTTAACCAGGAATTCACGCCTGAACTAGACGGCACGCTTATCTACGACAACGAAATGATATTGAACAATTTCTCCGACTCGCCGGATTTTGCTATTATTAGGGAAAAAGACCAGCGCAGGCTCGCTTTCTGGGACATGGATGAGGTTTTCTTTGACGAGGAATATTTCTACTGGAAACACGCGCTTTACCGCGCTTATATGCACTATTTCACCCCGTCTTTTCAGGCTACCGTGGGGAAACAGTCCATCGATTGGTCCCGCATGAGGTTTTACCATCCTCTGGACCTTTTTAACCCTATTTCCCCGCTTGATATCGAAAAATCCGAAAAACCGGGCGTAGACGCCATAAACCTCGAATTCAGCCCCCAGTCTTTTACACAGTTCAATTTTATCTACGCCCCTTACCGTAACCGCGAAAAACAAGGACTGGGCGGACGCTTCCAGACAAAGATACAGGATTACGATATCTCTCTTCTTGCGGCTGAGATCCATAAGGACAGGATCGTGGGCGCGGGATTTGACGGATATATAGCAAATTCCGGTTTCAGAGGGGAGCTTTCTTTCACCTCAAAAGACAATAAAGACCAGTTTTTCCGAAGTTCCGTCGGGTTGGACCACAGTTTAACTCCCAAGCTTTACGGCATAGTCGAATACTTCTATAACGGCGGGGCTAAACTTACGGAGACCCAGGATTTCCTGAGCTCTTACAGGTTCAGCCGAAAAGCCATGAGCGTGACAAAACATATCGTGGGCGCGGGCCTGGAATATGACATAAGCGGCACGATAAAAGCGAGCAACCATGTTTTTTACGACTTCGGAGGTGTAAGCTCTTTCCTTAACCCGGAACTTAAGTGGAATATAAAACCTAATTTTGACCTTTCTTTCGGGGCGCATTTCTTTGAAGGTGACGCGGATTCCGAATACGGCAACTATCAGGACCTCTTTTACGCGGAAATGAAACTCTTCTTCTAACTAACCGTGTCCACACCGGGTGTGGCCGACGGCCACACCCGGTGTGGACACGGTTATAACAAAAGAAAAAAAGGCGTCTAACTCGTTTTTAAACAAGTTAAACGCCTTTTCTTTAGCTAAGGCCTTTAGCCTGGAAAAGGCGTTAACTTTACGACTTTAATCTCGGCGTAAAGTTAACTCCTCTTCCCTCTTCTTACAGCTCCTAAACCAAGCAACCCCATGCCGAAAATAGCCATGCTAGCGGGTTCAGGAGTATGTCTCGCCGTCAGCGGATCGTGACTTAACACGGTCCACGCGCCTGAACCATCCGGCACAAAGCTTGACTTGAGATACAAATCAGCCGCGCCTCCGAGGAACCTGTTGGAATCGAACTCATCCATCAACGTCCCACCGATTACCTCAAGATAACCTTCACCGGCCCCAAAAGGAGGATTAGCTCCAACTGTACCAAGCGTCTGCTCATAGACTGCCTGCGGCACCGTCGAACTTACACCGGGAACCCACTTACAATCCAAGAGCAGCACATCACCGGCATTACCCACATTGTTTGGGAACGCTCCCATCCCAAGCGAAGGGTTCATGTCAGGCGTCGTATCCAGATATATCTGGAAGTACGCATCGCTAACCGCGTTTGAATACAGTGTCTTCCCGTCACCGGAGATACGTATGTCGTTCAAACCCCAGAACCTAACCTCGAGAGAATCGGTCAGTGAAGGGGTCCAAACCGTATCAAGCACCGCGTTGCCCGTACCGAACTCTTTCAGGATACTGGTTACAGTCGCTATCCCGAAACTATCCACCACACCGTCATAGGTAAGGTCGGTAGTATCCGGAGTAAGACTTTCGCTCCCGCTATTAACCGCGTCAAAATTACCGGTTCCAGCGTTGAAGCTATATATGGTGCCGAAATCATAGTTGTTATACTTGATCTGCACGTCACCAAAATACTCATCGCCCGATACCGGATCGATAAGAGCGAACGCGAATGCCTGCGATGATGCCATCATTAAGCCGATGGACAAAATAACAGCTGTTAAAATACTCTTTTTCATATTGTTTCACCTCCTTTTCCTTGATCTTGATTTTAAAACTCCCCAAAATGCCCCGCTTAATCCTAACATAAGAACCGTAGCGGGTTCGGGAGTATGATTATAAGTTACGTCTTTACTGAAAGGGTTTGTGATACTATTTTTCTCATAGCCGTCTCTTCCGCTTTTATAGACCAAGTCGCCATATGCGTCAAAGTGGACTATTCCTGGGCTTTCAATGTCCATATCTAAACTAATAAAACTCGAAGGCGCGATATCCCCGAGGAAATAATCGTAATAATAGGTGTCGCCTTCTAAAACTCCGTGCCTTGGGACATACGGATGGTCGCCGCTGGAAGTAAAATCACCTTCGGTCAGAGTGTCGCCGTTCAGGTCAATATTGAAACCGAGAGCTTTTGTTTCTTCCTTTACAGCGATAACGAGATATACGTCCTCGATGGTGTTAATATAACTATCTTGAGCACCCGGGTTGTAGTCGTTTATTACCTGCAGAGTGAACACCCCAGGCCCCGTGATCCAACTTTCCGTGAACCAGGTATCCGAAACTTCCCCGGTATAGGTCGATGGCTCCGCGCCAAGCCGTAATAGAGAGGCCCTAGCTGGTTGCGCTAAAAGTGTGAAAATACACGCGAAGATCAATAGTACAAGCGCCTTTCTTACTTTTATCATAGAGTTCCTTTGGGAATGATCCCCGTTACAATGCCCGTAAAAGTCCTTAAAAGTATCCTTATGTCCACAAGAAAACACATTTTACGTATGTAAAGAATATCGTATTTTATCTTCTTCCTGACGTCTTTTATCGACTCGTCGTACTTGTGCCATACCTGCGCCAAACCGGTTATCCCGGGCTTTACCTCGAGTCTTTTACGGTAATCGACGATCTCTCGGCTTAATGAATCCACAAAAACCGGTCTTTCGGGCCTAGGGCCGACTACGCTCATATCGCCTTTTATCACGTTGATAAGCTGGGGGAACTCATCGAAGTGCATCTTCCGCATAAACCCGCCGCCCTTGATAAGCCGCGGATCATTTTTCCTCGCCCAAACAGGGCCTGTTCCTTCCTCGGCATTGATGTTCATGGTCCTGAGCTTGTATATCATGAACGTTTTGCCGCCTTTTCCGACCCTTTCCTGTTTGAAAAACGCGGGCCCCGGTGAAACTATTTTTATATACGCGGCAAGAATAACAATTACCGGCGATAAAAGCGCTAAACCTATAGTCCCGGCAACCACATCAAACACATTCTTGACCTGAAGGAACTTTCCCCTTACAAACCGGATTATCCATCCCATAAAGCCGATGGAAAGAAGAACGATCCCATTGGGTTCAGGCGCATAATTATTCGCTCCTGCCTCTGGGGTAGCAAAGGCCATCTTTACAAAAACTAAAGAAACGGCCAATATCCCCAACATCAGGGCAATAGGTTTTACACGCTCTCTGAATTTTTTAAATTTCTTCATATTTCACTTATGATTTCTTGAGAACCGCATAATAAAAAGGTATGTCCGTATATCCCTTTTTATCTCGTCGTACATCGTTTTAATGTTCTCAACAAAAGCTTTCATTGTTATCCTCTTAAAAAGTTATCTTACTCTTGTAAGAAGCAATATTTGTGCCAAAGAGCATTAATTTTACATATTTTTTTGCTTTTTTTTGAAGCACAATTACATATATTTAAACAAGTTATAAAAACATAGTCCGTAGGTTCATATGTCTATCAATGACATACCATGACAGAAAATGACAAGCGAGGACAAAAAATTATACAGTCTCACAGGGGTGTTGAATTATGTGGACAACACATTTAGCGTATAGCGAATAGCGTGTAGCGTATAGATCGGTTCACAGCTGGAGAAAAGGATATTTTAAGGGCCGTTTCGAAGGAACGTTCTTAGTTTCGGATATTCGAAAATTATGATTTTGAATTTGTTTCGAATTTCGCATTTAGATATTCGGATTTAAGTCTATGGTTCCCGCTTCAGTATACGCTGTCCGCCATACGCTAAACGCTAAAGTCAGAGCTTCTCCACGATCTTCACCGTCTCCGCCATAAAAGACTTAAGGGTCGCGATAGTTTTTTCTTTGCTTTCCGAAACGCGCATCGATACGCGAATGGTCGCCCCTTCGTTCTCGCCGCCGAAAAGCTGGCCCAAAGCGAATAACGCCTGCTGAAGAAAATAATTATCGGTATAAATACTTTCGGTCTTATAACAGTACAGATCGATCTCCTCCGCGTCTTTATCCTGCAGATATAGCTTATTTACCGCGAACTCTTTCATCCCGGCCGGATTAACCGTATCTCTCATTTTATCTGTTATCGTAAGACCGCTTCCTATAAGACATACTTCCGGCGGGTGGAAAACAGACCTATTGGTTTCGGAATAGATTATGAATAGTATCAAACTCTTCCCCGCCGGGTTAGTGTATTCCCTGAGAACGATATTCCGGGTCTCCAGTATCTCATAATCGTATTCGTCGATCTTTATGTCCTTCCCTTCCCATCCATTGACCTTATAGGGGAAAACCCCGATATTAAGCGTATCATGCTCGGAGACCTGCCTAAAAAAAAGCCCCAAAGAGAACGCGCCAGCTACCGAAAGGATAGCGAAAAGCGCTATGTGTTTTATCCACGTCTTATTCATGTGATCTCGTCCCTCCCTCCAGGACCTGGTTTACCGCGAAAAGGCCTAAGAAAGCCAGGACAAAGACCATAAATCCGGAAAAATCATGAAAGAACCCCATCGCCACTTTCTCGCCGTAAAGATCGTTCACTATCGCGAGAACCGTTATCCTCACAAGATTGGTCCCCATAGCGATAGGAACAGCCGCCAATAGGAGCACGCCCTTTTTCAATAGAGACACCTTCGAAGCGTACGCGAAAAGAACACCGAGCGTGATAAGAGATATCAAGGACCGGAGCCCGCTGCACGGAGCCGCGACGACAATGAACGACCCCGGCATCCGGATGGTACTCCCGTCCATCACCGACGGAAAACCTATGTGATTTAACACGAAAACCGTGCTTTTAGTAACAAAAAGTTTAAGAGTGACAGTTAAGTTCCCGATGATGACCAAGGGGAGCGGCACCATCGCGAGGAGGAAAAATATCGGGAACAGCATCTTGCGCACGGCTTCCCGTCCGAAAAAATACATAACAAGGCCGCCCAGCGCGAAAACAAACGTAAATCCCGACACAAAATAAACCCTGAGAGCCGCGCAAATGATGTTGATGAAGAGGAAAACCCCTATTATCACAAGCCCTGTGATATCGCTTTTCATTTCTATATTTTTCAAAAATTCCCTGTTTTTCCACGCGATAAAAATAGAAATTAATGGCACCATGAAGCCATGGCTGTAATACGTTTCGGCCGCCGTCCATCTTTCGACCAGCCATTTAATCGTCGGTACGTACGCGATAAGTAATAATGCCAGGCTAAAATAAAAGCCTGCTACCGCTATCTGTTTACCCTTCATGTCTTGACTCCTATTTTAGTCCGAGTTCATCCCGGAAGATCTCATTTACAGAACCGAACGCGAAATCATTTAAAAGTTTTTTCAGTTTTGTTTCCATCCGGGAAAGATTCACATAATGTTTAAATCTGCTCATCCCGGGCGCCTTTATTCTCGGCTGATCCGGATCTATTTCCCACGGGTGAAGGTATACCACAACTGGCTGATTTTCCCTGTTTATCTTCCTGATATAATACCTTATAACTCCGTAAGGATAAAGCCTGAAATATCCTCCCCCCGAAAAAGACAGGTTCCTGTTAAACACCTTCACGGTTGAGATCGGGATTTCCCACAACAACCCATTATCCCCTATTTTGTGCGGGTATCTTTCCGCCCCCGGGAGACCCCTATCTTTATGACGCGCCGGGAGAACACTTGAATCATATCTAAAACCTTCTTCAATAAGTATGTCCAAAGCCCACAGAGACCTTTCAGTCAGAGAGAATGTCGGCGCGCGGTATCCCAAAATAGGCTCTTTAATTATCTCTTCCAGTATCTTTTTCGACTTCACCAGGTCCTGCCGGAATAACTCCGGCGTCTGAGTAAATATGGGACAATGCGCGTAACCGTGACTGGCGACCTCATGCCCTTCTTTATGCACGCAGCGGACAAGATCGGGAAATTTCTCCGCCGTCCAGCCTAAAACAAAAAACGTGGCTTTTACGCCGGCGTCCTCGAGTATCTTTAAGATTTGTTCGGTGTTTTTGACTACCCTGTTCTCGTATTTCCCCCAGTCGGAAAAGTTTATTACTTTTTTAAAATTTTCCACTTGAAAATAATCTTCCACATCGATAGTTAAAACATTACGCTGCCGCACAGTTTGCCTCGCTTACTCGTTTATAAATACCCAAATATTCCTCTGAGGAATAATTTAAAGAAAATCTTTCGGCGACCTTCGCTCTCGCCCTTTTCCCAAGACAACTCCGTAATGAAGCGTCTTTCACCATATCCAGCATAGACTTTGAAAGCTCTTTAACATCTCCCGGGGGGACCAGCCTGCCTTCATCGTTATCCAGGACGTACGGCACCGCGCCCACTTTGGTCGCGATATTAGGAAGACCCATGCTCATAGCTTCCAGAAGAGCGACGGGCATCCCCTCGGTCAAAGAAGGCAGGACAAAAATATCCATGCACTTATAAACCGACGGCATATCGGTTTGCTTCCCGGCAAAAATAACTTTATCCTCGAGACCCATATCTTTCGCGCGATCTTTTAATTGATCTTTCAGCTTGCCGTCTCCCACTATCAGCAACTTAATTTCCGCGCCGTGTGAAGATACCTCTCTGAACGCCTCCAAAAGATCAATCTGCCCTTTTTCAGGACTAAGCCTGCCTACCGTACCGACCACTAAACTGTTTTTAAGCCCCATCTTTTCCCGCATACTGTCATCCCCGAGTGATGGATCGAACAACCCGGTATCTACGGCATTAGGGATAAAAGATGTTTTTTTCTCGTTTATGCCCCGCCTGCAGAGTTCGGCGAGTATAGCCGGCGAAACCGCGACAATAAAATCCATATACTTTATCGTCATTCTATCTATAAGTTCATAAAACCTTACTTTATTGTCTTCACCTGTCCAGCCGTGCGCGGTCGCTATGATCGGCACACTCGAAAGCTTAGCCGCGATAAAACCATAAACATCGCTCTTAAAGTTATGCGTATGCACGACATCGATCTTTTCAAGGACGATATATTCCCTTATACGCGAGATAGTTTTAAGATCCAGTTTCCCGCGGCAGGGAAAGACCGCGCTTTTAACGCCATTATGAGCGGCCCTATCATGGATGTCCGGGTCGGCTTTATCGGAACTTTTAAGGCATATTAAGCGCGCGTCCACTCCGCTTTTACTTAATTCCCGCATAAGGCCGAGGACAACGCTTTCGGCCCCGTAGAACCCCGAACTGGATATGATATTAAGGACCTTCAACTTATACTCTTTTCTTGATCATTTTTGCCGGCACTCCCGCTACTATCGAATATCCCGGCACATCCTTTGTAACAACCGCTCCGGCGCCTATGATCGCGCCGTCGGCGACATTGACACCCTCCAGGATCACCGCGTTAGCGCCTATCCAAACATCGTCGCCGATCACAATATCCTTGCCCGCCCAGGCTTGCCGGTTCATAACGCTGTTACTTTCTGTGCCATGATTCGAGGAAAATATCTTAACTCCCGGACCCATAAGCAGGTTCTTACCAAGGACTACGCGCGAAACCGGACTTGCCCAGACGCAGCAGTACTGGTTAATATGGGAATTCTCTCCTATAGAAATATTCTCTCCGCATCTGATGGACGCCGTAGGATGTATCCTGACCCCGGCGGCTTTCTTCATTTTGCTCACGGGCGCGATATGGTCGTGGATATACCACGCGTATTTATTGATCAACGCCTTAAAAGCTTCCACCCAGAACCCGTATCTCAAAACTTCCAAAATATAACGCTTGTTTTTCATGTTTTTCCCTCAATCTTCTAAACTTCCATTTCCGGGAAATGACCCACTCCGCGAAATAGCAACCTGGTCAGTTCCCGGAAATGGAAGTTTCAAACCTTGGATATCCTTATTCTCCTGCTGTGAAACTACCTAAACGCTATACGCTAAATTCGAACCGGCCAACCGGCAAACTGGCTAACCCGTTACGTCCTACGTCTCTTGTTCTACGAGTCCCTTGTCTCCAGCTTCTAACTTCTTGTTTCTTGCTTCTTTCTTTCGCCGCTGACTCTCTGACTCTTTGACTCTCTGAATCTTTGCCTCTTCACGAACCGGCAAACAGGCCAACTGGCCAACAGGCAAACCGGCTAACTGGCAAACCAATTTACCTCACCGTCTCCCATATAGTTTTTCGTTCGCCTTTGAAAAACCTGAATATACCCACAACAGCCGCCGCGTTCACCATTAAGAAATAGAAGGGGACTTTAAACGCTCTTATGCTCACTTTACTGTATCTCATGAAATACCCCGTCTCCGCCAACAGGTATCCCGTTATCTGAACACCTAAAAAGATATTGTATACAAGCCCTTTTCCGGCGAGCGCGATATTCGATGCAAGAAGAGTAACAAGGGATACCGGAGTTGTCCAGCGAAAGATCTTATGTGAAACTATCTGAAAAGCGAGTTTAGGATACTTCACTGGGTTTAAAAGACGCCGAAGGTTAAAAACCACATTCACCCCGCCCGAGACTATCCTCGCTTTGCGGTTAAATTCGTCCCGCCCGTCCAAAACGGATTCCTCATACGCGACAGCGTCTTTCTCAAGATGCACCCGATACCCCTTTTCGGCTACAAGAAGCGGCAGGGCAAAATCCTCGATAAGCCCCTCATCCAGTTCTTTATATAATTCCCTTCTTATGGCGAAAATACAGCCGCTAACCCCGATAAGCGTGTTAAATCCGCTCTCCAGACGTCTTAAAAGCCGCTCGTATTTCCATGAAAAACTTACCTCGTCATAAACACTGCTTCCTTCCTTTTTCCTGAAGACTTCTTCGCCAGCCGCGATGCCCACATTCTTGTCGCTGAAATTCCTTACAAGTTTACGTACGGCATCCTGTTTATAAATCGTGGTCGCGTCCGAAAATATAAGTATATCCCCCCGCGCCGATCTGACCGCGTAATTTTGAGCGGCTGTCTTCCCTTTTCTTTCGTTCATCCTGTAATGTTTTATCCCTTTATCTCTAAAGCTTTCCACGATCTCGTCCGTCCTGTCGGTCGAAGCGTCCGAAACGATGAGAAACTCGATTTTTTCCTTGGGATATTCGAGTTCAAAACAATTCCTGATCTTTTTTTCTATCGCCTTTTCCTCGTTGAACGCCGCTATGATCATTGTCACGAACGGTTCCGCGTCCTTTTTCGCGGCATCTTTCTTTTTGAAAATAACTATCGCCGCCAGAAGCAGCATATATCCGGCGTAAGCGTAAAAGACCCAGAATAACGATACCCAGAATAGCATCTTCATGTTCTGCCTCTTAAAAGACTTGACCGCACTAGTTCATACACCCTATATCCCATAACGTTCCTTAACATCTTCCTTAAGTTGTGTTTAAACCGAAGTTCACGAAAGACCGACGGCTTTCGTTCGACGATCTCCACAAACCTTTCAAAACTATAATCCCGTTTTATCCCGGTTTTCTTAAGAACAAAGTTATTATCCGCTCTATTCAAACCCGGCTCAGAAAGAAGAACAGCTCTGTATCCCGATCTTTTCGCGAGCTTAACCATATGACGGTTTATATATCCGGTCGGAGACGAAAAACAATATATTCCGACGCCAAGCTTTTCCTTAAGCATGTTTTTTGAGGCTTCGAGCTCATATTCCAGTTCCTTTTCGCCAAGTCGGGAAGGACATGTATGCGTCATGCTGTGTGATCCGATGATCATGCCGGCTCCCAGCATCTCTAGGATCTCGTCCCAGGTCATCATATCCGCATCGCCGACCTTACCCGCGGTAACGAAGAACGCGGCCTTTTGTCCGTACTTTTTCAGGATCGGGAACGCCCTTTCATAATTACTCTTTAGCCCGTCATCAAAGACTATCGCCACAAGTTTATCTTTCCCGCCTTCACCGGGGTCCGAAAGCTTGTCCAGGCTTATGGTCCGGTAGCCGTGATCATGAAGATACTTCATCTGTTTCCCAAATTCGCTTTCGGCCAGAACATACGGCCGCTTTTCGGCCTTCGCGGACGCGATATCAAGACCGTCAGCGCAGATATCATGATACAGCAGTATTGGGAATTCATATACGCGCGCCGCCTCGGTCCAGACCTCATCTAGCCTTAAGGCTATTTCTTTCCAGTCATATTTTTGTTCGACCAGCTCTCTCGCCGCCCTCGCTACACCATCGGATAGGCCGGCGCTATTAAAAAGTCTGCAAACGGCTTCGGCGAAATCTTTCGGCTTTTCGGCAATAAGTATGTTCCTATCATTTTCGACTTCAAGACCCTCGGCGCCTACCGGCGTACTTACCACGGGTTTACCCATCGCCATCGCCTCAAGTATCTTAAGCCGTGTCCCCCCTCCGATCCTAAGCGGGACAACAAAAATATCAGAGTTATTAACATATGTTCTGGTATCATCAACCTTGCCGGTCACATTTATTCGTTCATCATGATCGGCAAGATGAACTATCTTCCCGGAAGGCGATCTGCCTACCACCGTAAAAGAAACTTCATTTTCTTTCTCCCATATTAAAGGCAATGTTTCCTCACAAAAATATGTAACGGCATCTTCATTAGGGAGCCAATCCATCGACCCCGTAAATACTATGGACTTGCTTTTTTTACTTTGATCTTTTTGCGGACTAAAAGACTTGGGCGTAGGTTTAAAATATTCGGTATCGACCCCATTTGGTACAACGCTTATATTATTAAGGCTCGACCACTTCCCGATCAAGTCCTTATCCTCTTCCGAGACAGCGATAACCCTGTCAAATTTCCCGCAGATACGGACCTCATATCTCCTAAGTTTAGCAAACTGTAACAAAAAATATACCTTCTTAAAAAAATTAGTTTCGAGACGCGCTAATCACCGCAGGATCTCCGACTCGACATTATGTTCTGTCAGCACTTTTGGGATATCGGATACCTTCGCGACATTGAGACTCATCTGCACGGAATCACAATGTACCAGATCGTATTTCCCTTCGCTCAAAATGTCCTTTATCGCCTTTTCCATGTCTTTTGAATGATATTTCTCTAGTTGAAAAGGCAATAGCGAAAAAAGGTTCATGAACGCCGCGATATAAATATTCCTTTTCCGGACCGGCACTAATTTTATCTTGCCGCAGTATCCTCTTAAGGCGTCGATCTTATTTTGTTCTTTGCCGACGTCACCAAACGAAACTATAGTTATCTCATGTTTTTTCGATAACTGCTTTATCAGGTTAAAACTGCGTATCTTGGCGCCTGTATCAAGCGGGTAAGGAAGCTGACTTATAAGAAAAAGTACCTTCATCTTTTTACAGCCTCACCTGCCTCGCCGCGGAAAGATCTTTATAACAGTTCAAATAAAGATCCTCATGGCTCTTCACCATATCTTCTATCCTATACCTATTCCTGACCATCTCCCTGGCGCGTTCCGCCATAGAACGCGAAAAAGATATGTCCGCGGCGGATCTTATTACCGCTTCCGCGACCTCTCGCGAATCCCTCACGGATATAAGCAGTCCCGTTTCGCCGTGCTTGACTATCTCAGAAACACCTCCGACATCAGTAGCCACAACAGGGATCCCCGCCGCCATGGCTTCCAGAATAGTCAGTCCGAAAGATTCATACTTAGACGGAAGAACATAGCAGTCACTCGTCTTAAGTATCTCCGGGATATCCTCTCTTACTCCCATAAATAGCACCCTATCCCCAAGCCCTTCCTTTTCGGCAAGGTTTTCTAAAAATTTTCGTAACGGCCCGTCCCCGACTATAAGGAATTTCGCGTTCGGCACTTTTTTAATTATTCCGGGAGCCGCCTTCAAAAGAAGCTCCTGCCCCTTTTCCCAGGAAAGTCTGCCGACCGTAGTTATCACAAAATCGGTTCCTTTAATACCCAATTCATTACGTTTCGCGCGCCTATCAACATCTCTATCGAACTTATCAAAAGCTATCCCATTGGGAATGACCCGCAGTTTCTTCTTGGATAGCCCCATATCGGCAAGGTCTTTCTTAATGCTTTCCGACACGCATATCTCACAGTCGTTCATGTGACATAACAATCTATTTATCAACTTTTTTTGCTTAGTCTCAAAATAGATCCCGCCATGTTCGGTATTGATATTAACTTTCACGCCCGCCAGCTTCGCGGCGATCCCACCATAAAAATTCGCCGAACTATCATGTGTGTGCGCAATATCTATATTCTTCCGTTTCATGAGGCTTGATAACCTGAACGGGAGCAAATACCCCACGCCGTCCTTTTTATTTAAATAAAAAACCTCTATGTTATTTTTCTCAAGTTTTTCTGACAGCGCGCCTCTTCCCGTAAGGCAAGAGACCGAGGAATTAAAAACTTCACTATTCACGCGTTCGACCAGCTCTACTACCAGCTTTTCCAGCCCGCCCGTATCAAGCGAATATACGATATGCATTAGATTAATTTTTTCCATTTTTATTCCAACTGCCCCTATTCCCAAAAGTTCTTACTCCGAGATCTGTTATAACTAAGCCGATACCTCCGCGGTGGAATTGACCTCTTTCATCAATATGTTCTTAGCGCTCACGAACATGGCCACCAGAATATAAATGTGCCAGTAAAACGCCACTGTAATGAACATACCGTTAACGACAAAACCTACCAATCCGACAATGTATACGGCGAATGCCATATCCAAAAACTCCAGTTTTTCTATCTCCGCCTTATATAGTTTTTTTATTCTTCCGAGTTCAAAAAGACCATATACCGAAAAATACAAGAAAAAGACTAGTCCTATTACGCCTATTTCAGCCGCGACTTCATATACAATATTATGCGCGACTTGTGCCCCATAAACGCCGGAAGGAAGATTTTGCTGCCAATATGCGACAAAATTACCACGACCTACCCCGGTCAACGGATGACTTTGTATCATCGCTCTCGCCGCGGCCCATGTCGCCTCGCGTCCCACGCGGCCCGGGTCATCCTCATCTTTCATCGAATCAAAAGACTCATGTATCGCATAATTATACCTGACGACAAACCCGGTAAATACCAAAAGGACAATAAGTACGCCGATCGCTAAATGACCTTTCCGAAATTTTCTGAACCGTACCTGCGTAATGATAGTGGCGATAAATACGGCAAAGAGTCCCACTAGAGCGCCCCGGGAGTCTGTCGCTAAGATTCCAAGCGCGCAGCATCCGCTGATCACAGCGCAAAAAGCCTTATATGCCAGTTTCTTTGCGTATACTATCGGCATAAGCGCGTACGCCGAAGCTATAACAAGCCCTATCCCGAGATCATCCGCGTTGGCCAGAAATCCTAGGCTTTGGTCACCCGGCTTACTCCCCCAATACGTAGCGTTCCCGCTTTTATACGCCAGATAGAACCTGATCGCCACGACCGCGTTCACCAGGAGGAATATGACGCAAAAATTCCTCAGGCGTTTTTCAGTGTTAACAAGATTTATGAACATAAAGTAAACTAAGCTCACCCTGATAAAGTCCTGAACGGCCATCCACCACATCCAGGTATCTGTTGCCGCCAGCCTTGAAGCTAATATAAAGGCAAAAATACCTAATATCCCGATATTTTGTCTGGCCTTTGTCACTCCATTTTCAGACCTAGTCAGATTAAAGAGAAAAGATATAAAAGTAATTATCAATATCCATTTGGCCGGCTCGACATTCGCCAGGACCGGCATAAAATCCTGGGGCCTTATGTAAGAAATTATAAAAAAGACGCAAAGCCCCACAAAAGGGCTGAATATCGCGAGAGCCGCCGAAAATATAAATGTTATTAACGCTATTATTTCCATATTCTTATACCGTCTATTTTACTTTCACACGGAATGAAGCTTTTATCAGATTTACCCACGGCCAGAAAGAAAAAGGCACTAAAGATAAAGCCTTAATGTAATGCCTGGCCGCTTCATCGAATTCCCGCTCATATAAATATTCATCACCCAGATCTCTGTGTACCTTCGATAAAGACTTTTTTCTCAATGTCCGGTTAATGGAACTATCAGGACAGAATTTATCTATTACATAACGCATCCCCTCAAACATCTTTTTACGGCTCCGGCTGGTCCCTTCTTCGCGCATCCTGTAATATGCCAGGACTTTATCCAAGTATAGCACTTTATACTTTTGGGATATCCTTAACCATAAGTCCCTGTCTTCAGACCCAAGCCTAGAGAGACTTTCATCGAACATGCCTACAATTTCGCAGCACTTTTTTCTAAATATAACCGTTAAACATGAAATATGCGCTTCCTGCGTAAGCAGATATTTAAAGATATAACCCGATAAATACCGTTTGTCGCGCTTTGGCGTTTCAAAAAGATCGCCGGTCTCCGTCATCTTAGTCACATTTGAATGTACAAGCCCTATATCGGGGTTCTGATCGAGAGCATTAACCCCTTCTTCGAGCCTGTTAGACAACCACACATCATCCGCGTCCAGAAGCGCTACATATTCGCCTTTTGACTCGCTGATCCCAAGATTCCTGGCTACAGCCTGGCCTTTATTATCCTGGTAGAAATACCTGACCTTCCCGGGATATCTATCGGCATATCCCTTAACTATGTCACCGGTATCATCCTTCGAACCGTCATCAACGACGATGATCTCAATATCCTTATAGCTTTGGCCTAAAGCGCTGTCCAAAGCCTCGGACAGATATTTCGCGCAGTTATATGTCGGCGTTATTACACTTACCTTAGGCATTTTTAAACATATCCCTTATTAATTTCGATGTCGCTTTCACATTATAATTCTCTTTCACAAACTCATAAGCTTCAGAAGTAAGACTTCTTGCCAGATCAAAGTCGTTAAGTATCGACAAAATGGAATTTCCAAATTCTTCGGGGTTATCGGCGACCAAACAATGTTTACCGTTAACGACCATTAGCCCCTCGGCCCCTATCGTAGTAGTAACAACGGGACGTCTTACGGCAAACGCTTCGAGGATCTTCAGTCTAGTTCCGCTTCCGCTGTGGATCGGCACGATAGATATCGCGCAATTCTCATAATACGGTCTTATGTCCGGCACGTCTGAAAAAAGAAAAATATTTTCACCGCACGCGTGTTTTTTTATTCTATCCGAGGGGTTACATCCGACTATATGGAATTTTACATCGTCTATTCGCTGCTTGATCTTCTGGAACACCTTTTCGAGAAACCATTCGATCGCGTACATATTCGGCCCATAACTCAAGTCTCCGCAAAAAAGTATTGTTTTACGGTCCTGCTGTTCTTTTGTATATAAAACGTCCGTTCCACCTTTGGCCACATCTACTGAATTCGGGACAACACGCACATCTTTCGTCCACCTTTTTTTTATGACATAATCTTTGTCGCATTGCGAACAAACGGTGACCGTATCGATGGATCTAAGCTTCTTGTGGTATTCACTTAATAACCAATAATTGATCCCCTTGCGGAACCTATCGTATACACTCTTATACCCCTCCGTAGACATTAAGCGTTCCAGTTTTACGGTCTCAATGTCGGGGAGATCGAGCATTACCTTCGCTTTAATGTTTTTCCTGTTTTTTATAACGTATTGCGCCTGCATAATACTATTTACGAATATCACATCAAAATTGAAATTATTGATGACCCTTAAAAATTCCTGTTCAACTCTTTCTGAATAAAACTCGGTTATTTCCCAGGGCAACTGTTTGATGATGTTTATAAATTTCTCGCGAAAACCTTGGTCTTTCGGACGCGGGTCAAGATCGACTGCCCAAATATTATCAAAATATGCCTTAACCGGTTCGATATTATAAGTTCTGCTTTTATGCGCACCACATAAAAGACTCAGGCTATGCTCATCGGACATGGATTTGATGAAATCCCAGGTACGCATTCTGCTCCCGTTATTCACGGGAAACGGCACATCATAATTAATTAACAATATTTTCATGCTATAACGTTCGACCCTGATATATTTTGACCTTCATCCCACTTTTTAGTCACTTACTCGCTTTTTTGTTTGAAAGAAACCTCATCTGGATATTACCGACCGAACCGGGGCAAGCTCCAAAACGGTTTCCTATAAAATCGCGCATCCCGGCAATTTTAGCTCTTACCACAAGATCGTTTTTAAAAAACTCTGAAATATCCCAATAGATCCGCTTGATCAAAGACTTACCCTTGAGCCTAAATGTGCAGTAAAAAAAATCTTTAATTGTATCTATCCAAACTTTACTTCGTAAAGTTGCCGGTAAGTTCCTTTGAGCGAAAAGAAGCCTATTTCTCGTAAAAAAATAATTATACATAGGGCTTCTATTCCCATTAAAAGATGCTGATTCCTTGTGCCACACCTTAGCATCCGGGACAAATAACGATTTGAAACCGGCTTTTCTGGCACGACTGCAAAAATCATTCTCTTCGAACAAGAGAAAATATTGCGGCTCCAGCATGCCTATTTTCTCAAATACATCGGCACCAGCTAATAAGGCACACCCGGAAGCATAAGGAATTTCTTTTATCGTATTGTATTTTAGCCCGTCATCTATTTCACCATAGCCCTCATCAAAAAGATCAATATCGCTTACAGTTCCCGTAAAATTCAACCTATCGGGATCCGAATAATAGTATATTTTAGCGCCCACAATCCCGGCATCCGGGTTATTTTCTAAAGCTTTAATGAAATTTTTCAGTATTTTATCATCAACAATAGTGTCATTATTCAAAAGAAATATATAATCCGCTCCATTATTTAAGGCATATCTTATCCCCACATTATTTCCTTCAGCATAACCCAGATTTTTGCCATTGCAAATGATCTGAATATCATGGGCATGAAGCCGCAGCTGTTCGACTGAATTATCCATAGAACCGTTATCAACGACAATAATATCGTAATTTGGGTAGTCGATCTTTCTTACCGACTCCAAGCACTCCACGGTGTCGCTTACACCGTTCCAATTAAGAATTATTATTGAAATTTTCGGGTTTTCCACTAAAATATTTTCCTTGTATCAAATAGGACTTATTGCCTAGACTCTAAAAAACCCAACATCTTTTTTATAAAACCTTTTAACGCCCCTGATTTCTTATATAACTTAAATAATTTTGAGTGATGAACTCGATCGTAAAAATTTAGTGCTTTTATTGTTTTATCGCTTTGATTTTCAAGGCAATGAAAAATTTCAACAAAATCTTGGAGATTTATGTCATTTTCAGCATTCCCATTTTTACCCTCAAGAAAGCATGTATCAAAAATGCTTTCCAGCTTCTTGTTCATGAGATCTGGACTAAATTCGTTTTGGAATTTTTCTTTTCCTTTTTTACCCATCTCAAGCGCGTTTTTTCTGTTAGCTAAAAGATAACTAATCTTATTCGCCATTTCTTGTTCATCGTCTACGGGGACCACAAACCCTGTAACACCATCTTCAACTAATTCGGACGGTCCACCACTATCAGTCACTACCATAGGCTTTGCCATATGCATTGCTTCCAAAACCACGCATCCGAGAGGTTCTACCAGAGATGGCAAAACAAATACGGAACAATTTTTATAATAACCAAACATATCATCCTGGAATCCTATAAACTTAAAAATATCATCCAACCCCAACTTGTGTCTTTCTTTCAACAGTTCTTCATAATAATCTTTTTCCGTAACTCTACCGGCGATCAAGAATTTAACGTTTTTGGAAATTGCATTCACATGCTTAGCAGCCTTCAATAATGTCATAAATCCCTTGCGGCGACAAATATTTCCTGCCGCAAATATGATGTCCATATTAGCGCTTTCTATGGTTCTTGTTCCTTTCTTCTCATTCGGAAGCGTTGTAGGAGAAGGTATAATTATTATATTATTGGGCTTTAGATTTGAGACTCTTACCATTTCGTCTTTTACTGCCCTGGAATCCGCGATAACATAATTTGATAATTTCACTACAATTGAATACAACTCTTTTATTGAGACCGAAGAAGATAGCCCTGGATCTTTTTCCAACATCTCGTTAATCTGCCAAAGATGCGGCACGCCAGCTGAACGAGCAGCTAAAGCTCCATCAAAAATAACGATTGTATTTGTAAAGACTACATCA
>CAZOMD010000010.1:36125-38853 GCA_964580895.1 uncultured Planctomycetia bacterium
TATCTATTATAAATGCAACCCCAACAACAAAAACTTTAACCAAATCTAACTCAAATACAATTTTCTTTGAATTTAAGGATTTTACAAAATATGAGTTTAAACGAGGATGGTATAGGTTTGGATTTATTTTATTCTTTTTTATAATATCAGTTAGCGCTTTAATCCTCGTGCTGAGATTATTGCAAAAAGTGAAAAAACTTATTAGAGGTTCTCCGTTGCATGAGAACAACCATGGCAACCGTTCGACATATGTTTTACACCCAAGATCAGCGATCTTTTTTTCTAGAGGACCATGTCCAGGAAAGACACAGTGGCATTCATGTTTTTCTTTCGAAATATTATTTATTATTTGGAAAAGATGATTTTCAGCTCCACCTATTTCACTGCTATGAGATAAGAATAGTATCTTCACGATTGATGCCCCACTTTCGAAATTCTCGTGACATACAAAGAAGTTGCCCTCCAAAACAAATATCTTAATTTTATCCTGGTTTTTTTACTAAAAGATGGTTTGCGGTATAGGTGATTGCAATTATCCACTGGCACTAACCCTACATTATCTAATGTTAATGGCCACAATTTTCCTAGATCTAAAAAAGTATGCTGAAGATGACATGGATGAGTACCGCCTCCATCATCCGGACAGTTTATAATCGCCATTACTCCATCCCCCTTAAGGTGTCTTACAAGATGCTTAAGGGTTGTTACCGGTGACATCACATGTTCTAGCACATCAAAACACAAGATTATGTCATACTTCTCTCCTATTATCGGGAACTCTTGAGTTATAGGAATAAACTCATGCGGTATGTTTCGTCTTTTTAAACGATACCGCGCAAAATCTGAAGTTTTCCCAGGGATATCAGCTATTGTTACTTGGTATCCCCTTGAACCAAATTTTATCGCATCTGCAGCAACACCTGAACCATAATCAAGCACTTTTTTGTGGGTTTCAGATGTATATTTCCCCATTAGGCTTTCAATGACTCTGCCATGAAAAGCATGTCTCTCCTTACTCGCATTGCTCCGCGTAAGTTCAAATATATAGTGGTCAGTCGTGGAATAAAATTCAAAAAGTTCTTTTTCGGTCTTTGGGGCCATTTTATGCCACAATTCAGCATGCTGCCCTGGATCATAATTCAAAATAGCGTCCCTGCAATAATCATTACTACGCCCTAAATATTCTGATATCTCTTTAATATCTTCTTCTGCAATGAAAGCCGGCTCTATGTTGCCCATATTTTTCCCCCTCTTTCGTTAACCCAAATTTGGCATTATCTTCTTAAAATACTTTTTCTCAAAACTATCAAATCCCATATAAAAACAAGAAACTACAAATACTCCGCTTAGACATAAAATTAATGTAACTATGTTCGCGTAATTCGGGGCTATGTTCTCTTTAGAAAACCACCAAAAACCAACAAGAATTGCGCCACCCTTTATCAGAACCGGAAATACCACAAGAAAATAATATCTCCATACATTAAGCCCAACTACCCGGCACACGTATCCTGGAGAAATCAACACCTTACTAATGACCATTGGAATAGCCATCCCTAAAGCAACGCCTATAAGACCCATCTTCCTAACCAAGATCAAGCTTAATACTAAGTTCGCGACCCCTTCAATAGAATTCACAATAGCGCAAAACTTATGTTTAGATAGACCATAGAGAACTTGTTCTAACGGGGCTTGCATCAGACTTAGCGTAAAAGGAATGGTTATTATAACGAGGATGGGATAGGCTGAAATATATTCATCGCCAACCCATCTCCGTATAAAAACCCTACCGAAAATGATTAGCATACCTCCTATCAGGATAGAGAGATATCCGCTTATTTTTGTCGTCAGAATGAGTTTTTCGCGAATAGAGTCATAGGCGTTCTTTGCTTCATACCCGCTAAAGACCGGTACAAAGATCCCGATAGAAGAGCTAATGAATTGCCCAAAATATTTAAGAAGCCTGAACGCGATCGAGAAGACCGTAACTGAACTTAACCCCATAACCGAAATTATAACGAGACTATTTATGTTGAATTTTAACTCCCCCGACATTCCCGCAACGAAGGAATTTATGCTATAGCCGAACAACGATCTAACCTTGGATAAATCAAAAAATTTTCTTGAAATAATAATATTTTTATCTAAATTCCGCGCAACGATATAAAATGCGACATAACCACCCATATCGATTAGTAACGTTATTACTGCCAACGACATTATCCCGGAGCCTCTTTTTAAGAAGAATATCACTAGAATGGTCCTTAAAAAAAGTTTGCTAAGTTCAATTATGACACTTAAGTCATACCGTAAATTCGCGCATAAAATCCCCGGAAACACTCGAAGCGGGAAACTAAAGGCAAAGCTCAATCCGAGGAGAACAACTACTTTCTGAAAAATATCCACATCTGTAATATTCTTTATCAACGCCGGCACTATAGCCGCTATGATAAATGACAGAATAAAAACCAGGCTCCCGATTACGCTATAAACCCCCAAAGAAGTATTTATGATCTTATTCTGCTCTTTTTGATCTCCCACCCCTATCGCTCTGGATAAAAACCTCTGAACAGCCGAACTCAGCCCAAGATCCATAAGCCCGTAATATCCCAGGAACGATCCTATGAAGATCCATAAACCGTACATAGAGTCGCCAAGTGATCGGAGTATAAAAGGAGTCATCATAAGAGTGACGATAGCGCCCACGAAAAACTCCGTCACCCTTAAC
>CAZOMD010000011.1:0-21707 GCA_964580895.1 uncultured Planctomycetia bacterium
TCTTCCTGGAAGAAGGCGGTAGTTACGCTTAAACCTGAGTATAGAATAGAGGTGGCATAAAAATGGGAGTTCGCAAGTATAAACCAGTAACGCCGGGTACACGATGGGCCAATGTCATGACTTTTGATGACCTGACCAAAAAAGCGCCCGAACAATCTCTTACGGTCGTTCTTAAGAAGACCGGCGGCAGGAATTGTTATGGGCGGATAACCTCAAGGGGGATCGGCGGCGGGCATAAGAGGCGTTATCGGATCATAGATTTTAGATATTCGAAGAAAGAGATTGCCGGGATCGTGGAGGCGATAGAGTACGATCCGAACCGTTCAGCCAGGATAGCACTCGTGAGATACGAGGACGGGGACAAGAAATATATCATCGCTCCGCTGGGGATAGAAGTGGGAAGTAAGATACGCTGCGGTAGCGGGTCCAAGGTCGAAACCGGTAACGCCATGCCGCTTAAAGATGTTCCGGTCGGGGCAGAGGTGTACTGTATCGAGCTCGATCCGGGGCATGGGGCTAAGATCGCGCGGTCTGCCGGTAATGGAGCGTTAGTCGAAGCTAAGGACGGTGGGAACATACATCTTCGCATGCCAAGCGGTGAAGTCCGGCTGGTAAGCGAAAATTGTTACGCTTCCGTAGGCAAAGTGGGGAACCAGGACCATGAAAATATATCCATAGGCAAAGCCGGGAGGTCGAGACATCTTGGCATAAGGCCACTGTCGAGAGCGGTCGCGAAGAATCCGGTAGATCACCCGATGGGCGGCGGTGAAGGTAAGTCTTCGGGCGGAAGGCATCCTTGTACGCCTTGGGGAAAGATCACCAAAGGATTGAAGACGCGCCACAAGAGGAAGTCTTCAAGTAAAAAGATAATCAGACGGAGGAAATAACAAATGTCAAGGTCAGTTAAAAAAGGTCCATTTGTTGAAGAGAGCCTAATGGATAAGGTAAGGGCCATGATAAACAGCGGCAGTAAAAAGCCGATAAAGACATGGTCCAGAAGATCCGTGATAATCCCGGAGTTTGTCGGTATAACTATCTCTGTGCATAATGGTAAGACGTTTCAGCCGCTTTTCGTAACGGAAAACATGGTTGGACACAAACTTGGTGAATTTGCCCCGACCAGGAAATTCAGGGCACATGGGGCCGCGACAAAGATATCGATGGAAAAAACATAAAACAGGAGACGTGAAAGAATGCTTGCAAAAGCTGAAGCAAAATATGTCAGGATATCGACGCGCAAGGTCAGGCTTGTGCTTGATCTTGTGAAAGGGAAAACAGTAGAAGAAGCCGAGATGATCCTTGATAATCTGAATAAAAGCGCTTCTTCTCCGGTTAAAAAAGCCGTGGCCTCTGCTATGGCAAATGCCAATCACAATCGGCAGGAGAAGCTCTTGGCTAAAGATGTGGTGATATCCGGAATAAAAGCGGACGGAGGTCCGATATATCACCGATACCGCGCGGCTACGATGGGCAGGGCAACGCCTATCAGACACAGGACTACGCATATCTGCGTGGAGCTTTCCGAAGTAGCGGGGCGTAGACCAAAAAAAGAAAAGTCGGGGAGTAAATAATATGGGACAGAAAGTTAATCCAATCAGTTTTCGTTTAGGTGTTATTAAAAATTGGAATTCAAGATGGTACGCCTCTAAGGCGAATTTCGCGGTCAAGCTTGCGCAGGACCTCAAGATACGAGATGTGATCAAGAAAGAGATAACCACCGGGTCGGTATCGCACGTAGATATCGAAAGGGCAAGTAACAGAGTGCGGGTTATTATTTATGCGGGTCGACCGGGGATGATCATAGGGAGAAAAGGCGCGCAAATCGAATTATTGAAGGAAACAATACAGAATATAGTGGGTGAGCAAGCGAAACTTATCATTGACATTAAAGAAGTTCCTCACCCGGAACTAAACGCCCAAATAGTGGCTGATAATCTCGCTTTTCAGCTGGTTAAACGCATCACATTCCGTCGTGCCATGAAAAAGGCCATACAAACCCATAAGGATGTGGGCGGTCAGGGGATCAAGATAAGGTGTTCCGGGCGTCTTGGGGGGGCGGAAATAGCCAGGGCTGAAGGATATAAGTGGGGAAAGATCCCTCTACAGACTATCAGAGCGGATATCGACTACGGCTTTTCGGAAGCGCTAACAACTTATGGCAAGATCGGGATCAAAGTATGGATATACAAGGGTGAAAAGTTCGATACGGATATAAGGACCGAGGAAAATAAAGTAAAAAAAGAAGCAGAGGAGTAAACGGGCTATGGCGTTGATGCCAAAAAGAGTTAAATACAGGAAACAGCAAAGGATGCGTAGGAAAGGCAAGAGCTACTCGTCCGATCTAAATTTCGGCGAATATGGGCTTAAGGCGCTCGAAACAACATGGATGACCGACAAACAGATCGAAGCGGCCAGGGTTGCGCTTATGAGGAAAACCGGGAGGGGCGGTAAATTATGGATTCGAGTTTTCCCCGATAAACCTATAACAAAACAGCCGGCGGAGACGCGTATGGGAAAGGGTAAAGGCGCTCCGATAGGTTGGGTAGCGGTTGTAAAGAAAGGCCGGATCATCTTTGAGCTTGAAGGGATACCGCGTGATATGGCGCGCGAAGCCTTTCGACTCTCAGCGCATAAACTGCCGATAAAAACAAAGTTCATTTCAAGGGGAGGACACAGTTGAAGCCTAAAGATGTAAGAAATATGACAGAAGCGGAAATTGAACAAACGCTTTTAACGCTAAAAGAACAGCTTTTTAAGATGCGGGCTGAGCGGGTTTCCGACCGCGTTGAAAGGCCGAGCAGGTTCCGTCAGCTTAGACGGGATATAGCCAGATGTTATACTATTTTAAAGGAGAAAGTCAGTGGAAAAAAATAAACCCATAAAGAAGACTCTCGTCGGCGTGGTTGTGAGCGATAAGATGGACAAGACCGTGACCGTTGAGCTTGAGGACAGGAAAAGGCATCCCAAGTACGGCAAATTCGTTAAGAGCTATTCGAGGATAAAGGCTCATGATGAGAAGAACGAGGCAGGGATGGGAGATCTGGTCAAAGTGATCTCGTGCAGGCCTGTTTCCAAGGAAAAATGCTGGAGAGTCATCAAGATACTTGAGAAAGCAAAAAGGAGTGACGAGTTATGATCATGATGCGAAGCATACTAGACGTCGCTGACAATAGCGGGGCCAAAAGAGCGTCGATGATAGGTGTGATCGGACGGTCAGGGAAAAGCACCGCCGAAGTGGGTGACATCATAACCTGTAATATCAAGGAATCTACTCCTACCGCCGAGGTCAAAAAGGGGCAAGTCGTGAGGGGGGTCGTTGTGCGCACCGCTTATCCGGTGTTAAGATCGGATGGAACGGTCCTCAGGTTTGATCATAACGCGGTGGTCATAATAGACAAAGACGGGAACCCTCGGGGTACGCGTGTTTTTGGGCCAGTCGCGCGCGAGCTTAGAAAGAAAAATTTCATGAAAATAGTCTCATTAGCCCCGGAAGTTATATAACGTGTTTTATTGTATTTAAAAAGGAGAGAGAATGTTTCACGTCAAAAAGAATGATACGGTAAAGGTGCTTACCGGGAAAGATAGAGGGAAGACCGGCAAAGTCATAAGGGTCTATCCTGAGAGAGAGAGGGTGTTGGTTCAAGGTGTGAACTTCGCGAAAAAGCATGCGAAGCAGACCCGCCAGGATGCGCAAGGCGGGATAATACAACGCGAAGCGGCAATCCATATTTCTAATCTTGCGGTCATATGCAAGGGGTGTAATCGCGCGACCCGTGTGGGAATCGATATCCTGAATGACGGCAGTAAAGTGCGTTACTGTAAAAAATGCAAAGAGGTATTATAACTGTATTATGGACTTTGCGGCCTGGCACTGGTCCAAGGCCGCTGAAAGAGAAATAAGGGGAGACTGGTACAATGGCAAGACTTAAAGAATTTTATGAAAAAGAAATAGTCCCAACGCTGACGAAAAAATTTGGATATACGAACAGGATGCAGGTTCCGCGGCTGTTAAAGATAGTCGTGAATGTGGGGCTGGGGGAAATGGCCCACAATAAGGATCTTGTGGATCCGGTAAGGGAAGAGATCGCTATAATAACGGGTCAAAGACCGGCCTTAAGAAAATCCCGTAAAGCTATCTCGAACTTCAAAATAAGGGCCGGCGTGCCGGTAGGATATAAAGTCACGTTACGGCATGCGCGGATGTACGAATTTCTTGACAGGTTGGTGAATTTTGTTATACCGAGGATCAGGGACTTCCGCGGGGTATCAACGACCGCCTTCGATGATCATGGTAATTATACGCTGGGGCTTCAGGAGCAGACGATATTCCCGGAACTTGAGCTAGACAAAATACCGATGGCGCACGGGATGGACATCAATTTTGTCACTACGTCTAATACCAAAGAGGAAACTATGAGCCTTCTTGAAGGGTTCGGTATGCCGTTTGCTAAAAAGTCGACTTGATATAGCGCTCAATTAGAAAAAGTTGATCGGTTTTAAAATACAAATATCGGAAAAAAGGAAGAAAATGGCCAAAAAGTCGTTAATCGTAAAATCAAAGAGAAAACCGAAATTCAGTACCAGGGTTATAACCAGATGCGGCGTGTGCGGCAGGAAGAAAGGTTATATGAGCCGATTTAACCTGTGCCGTATCTGTTTTCGCGAGTTAGCTTCAAAGGGGTTTATCCCCGGAGTAAAAAAGGCGAGCTGGTAGTGTTTTTGGCGGGGTTCTTGTGGGCTTTAGGGTATTAAGGTTCTAATGAAAGTTAACAATAAAGGGAGAGAATAAATGAGCGTTACAGACCAGATCGCGGACCAGTTGACTGTCATACGGAACGCCATAATGGCGGGGAAAAGGACTGTCATAATCAAAAGATCCAATATCCTCGAAGAGATAATGAAGATCATCAAGAGGGAAGGGTTCATAGAAAATTATAAGGTTATAGAGGATAACAAACAGAAGCAGATAAAGGTCTATCTGAGATATACGGAAGACGACATCCCGATAATGGAAGGTCTTAAGAAGATCTCGACACCGGGCAGACGGAACTATACCCCGGTGCAGAAGATCAAGAGCGTGATGGATGGGGTTGGGTTGTCGATAATCTCGACCAGTAAAGGCTTGCTGACGGACAAGGAAGCCGTTACTCAGGGAGTAGGCGGTGAAGTGATCTGCCAAATATGGTAGTGTTAGCGCGGGTGAAGTGGATGATCAAGAAAAATATCATGGTAAATAAGGAGAGATAAATGTCAAGAGTTGGAGCGCGGCCGATAGAAGTTCCCAGCGGGATAAAGGTCGAGATAAACGGCAGGACGATAAAGGTGGAAGGGAAAGGCAAATCCCTTACGCATGTAGTCCCGGAGAATTTTAAAGTATCTTTTGAAAACAACAAAATAATTGTTACCAGGCCGTCTGATTCCCGGAATGATAAGACTTTGCACGGGACTACAAGGAGCCTAATAAAAAATATGGTTGTTGGTATCAGCGCTGGTTTTCAGAAAAAACTGCAGATACAGGGGGTAGGGTACAAAGCCCAGATGAAAGGCAAGATGTTGGTTCTTGACCTGGGTTTTACTCATACGATCGACGTTACCCCTCCGGCAGATATCACTATAGAGACCCCAACTCCCACTGAGATCATCATTAAAGGGGCGAATAAACAGCTTGTCGGGGAAATAGCGGCTGAGGTAAGGGCTTATTATCCGCCCGAACCTTATAAGGGAAAAGGGATAAGATACGAAGGCGAATATGTCAGGCAGAAACAGGGTAAGAGTATAGCGTAACCAACATAAAATAACGAGCTGGAAAAGGTTTTAACATGGACAAAACGCAAAGAAAGAATAGAAGAAAAAGATCGATCAGGAAAAAAGTTATAGGGACTCCGGAACAACCTCGGTTATCCGTGCATAAGAGCAACAAGAACATATATGTGCAGATAATCGATGACATGGACGGGAAAACCTTATGCGGGGTATCTACCTCCGCTAAGGATTTTGCCAAGGATAAGCCCGCGAAGACCAAGAAGAATTTGAATTTTGGCAAGTTGCTTGGTGAAAGCATAGCGGTTAAGGCGATTGAAAAGGGGATATCGAAGGTGGTCTTTGATAGGGCGGGATATCGGTACCATGGTGTTATCAAGGCTATTGCTGACGCGGCAAGAGGCAAAGGGCTTAAGTTTTAATATACTATCTGTTCGGCTCATGAGGAGGGCAAATGGTTGATAAAGAAAAGAGGACCCATAAGGATAGGGACGAAGTTCGGTTAGAAAAAAAACCGGTTGAAGCGCCCAAGGAAGAGGAGAAGGACCCAGAAAAGCTTGCGGAACTCGCACAATATATAGCGGAAAAAGAAGCCGCGGAAGCGATAGAGCGTGTAATTAAGATCAACAGAGTGTCTAAGGTAGTAAAGGGCGGTAAGAACTTTTCTTTTAGCGCTTTAGTAGTTACGGGCAACGGCAGGGGTCTCGTTGGAGTCGGGCATGGAAAATCCAATGAAGTGGTCGATGCGATAAAAAAAGGAGCTATGCAGGCGAATAAAAGTCATTTCGCGGTCAGTGTAAAAGGAGATACTATCCCCCATGAGGTCATAGGCAAATTCAAGGCATCTACCGTGATATTAAAGCCCGCCGGTCCTGGTACGGGCGTGATAGCGGGAGGCGCTGTCAGAGCTTTGTGCGATGCCGCCGGGATAAAGAATATACTTACCAAAAGCCTAGGGTCGCGTAATGCGGTAAATGTGGTGAAGGCTACGGTCAATGGTTTTAAGAAATTAAGAACGAAAAGAAGAGGATAATAACATGGGTTTTAGAATTGAGCATATAGGCAAGCCATCCGGGTTAAGAGGTAACCGGAAAAGACGTGGTAGAGGTATCGGGTCGGGAAGAGGAAAGACCAGCGGCAGGGGACATAAAGGCGCTAAAGCCAGGTCTGGGGGCGGGGTATACAACCCGGGTTTTGAAGGCGGGCAGATGCCTTTGATCCGCCGTATCCCTAAAAGGGGATTTACAAATAAATTCAAAAAAGAATGGAATATCGTAAATATCGGCACGTTGCAGGGGCTTAAGTCTATCGAAAACGGGGCAGTGATAGATAAGGAATATTTTTTTTCCAACAATATCCTTAAGAAAAAAAACTTGCCGGTAAAGGTCCTGGGCAAAGGGAAGCTCGAAAAGTCGATTACTGTTAAAGCGGATTCTTTTTCGGAGAGCGCGAAGGCCGCTATCGAAAGTGCCGGCGGGAAAGCCGTTAAATTATAAGGGTAGGAGGATGTTCCGTGTTAGAATCTTTCACAAATATCTTTAAAATTCCGGATCTAAAGAAAAAGATATTGATAACGATTGGATTGATAGCCGTTTATAGAATAGGGACTTTTGTACCGACCCCGGGCATTGACGGAATCAAATTAGCCCAGTTCTTTAATAATATCGCCAGGACGCAAGGGGGGACGCTGTTTGGCATTATGAACATGTTTTCAGGCGGCGCCATGGAGAGGCTGACCATTTTCGCGCTTGGGATCATGCCGTATATCTCGGCATCGATCATACTTCAGCTCTTGACGACCGTGATACCGGCCTTGGAACGCCTCGCGAGGCAGGGCGAGGAAGGGCGTAAGGTAATTGTTCAGTACACAAGATACGGTACGGTGGTGCTTTCAGTCATACAGTCTTTTTTCATTGCGTTATGGCTCGAGAATCCAGCGCATTTTCAGGGGATGCAGATCGTGCTTTCTCCCGGATGGGGATTCCGTATATTGACGATCATGACGCTTACTACGGGAACGGCTTTCATAATGTGGCTTGGCGAACAAGTGCAGGAAAAGGGGATAGGGAACGGGATATCTTTGATAATCGCCGCGGGTATTATTTCCAGGATACCGTCCGCGTTAGTTCAGCTTATTTCACTGGCTACACCCGGGTCAGGAGGGGAATCACAGATAGATCCGTTCAAGCTGGTTTTTCTCGCGGTTATGTTCGTGGCCGTTGTAGTTGCCGTGGTTCTTATAACCCAAGGGCAGAGGAAGATACCTATCCAGTACGCGAAAAGGGTCGTGGGGCGAAAGGTCTATGGCGGACAAAGCACATATATCCCGCTTAGGGTCAATCAGGGCGGAGTGATCCCGATAATTTTTGCGCAATCCATAATATTGTTTCCGGCGACCATAGCGGGGCTTGTCCCGAGCAGGGCTTTGCAAGGGGTCGCAAGCGCTCTCATGATGGGCAGGCCGCTGTACTACGTTCTTTATTCCTTTTTAATCCTTTTCTTCTGCTATTTTTACGCGGCTATAACATTTAATCCGGTCGATATGGCAAATAATATGAAAAGGTTCGGCGGGTTTGTCCCCGGGATAAGACCCGGCAAACAGACGGCCGAATATCTCGATTTTATTATGACAAGGATAACCTTGCCGGGGGCGTTATTCCTTATCGTGATAGCGGTACTTCCCGGGATTATAAACAGCAGTATGGGTATTCCGTTCCTTGTTGCCAGCTTTTTTGGCGGGACGGGTCTTTTGATCGTGGTAGGTGTTATGCTGGATACCATGCGCCAAGTCGAATCACATCTGATAATGCGGCATTATGAGGGCTTTCTTAAAAAAGGGCGAGTTAGGGGAAGGTTCTAATGCCGGCAAAAGTGGGTATAAAACTTAATATGGTTCTTTTGGGGCCTCCGGGCGCCGGGAAAGGGACGCTTGCGGCAGTTCTCATTAAAAAATATAGACTGCTCCATATCTCGACCGGCGATATGTTGCGTGAGCTGATGAAAGAAGGAGGGGCGCTCGGGGAAAAAATAGCCAAATATATGAATTCGGGAGAGCTTGTCCCCGATGAAATAGTCACAAAAGGCGTAGTCGAAAGGATGTCAAAACCTGATACTCGCAATGGCGTTATACTTGATGGTTATCCAAGAACGTCCGTACAGGCGGAGACACTTGATAAAGCGTTGAGGAAGATAAACCGTTCTTTGGATGTTGTACTTTATCTTAAGACCGACGAGGATGTCGCGATCCAAAGGCTATCGGGACGGAGAGTTTGTCCTAAATGCGGGAAAAACTACCATGTTAAGAATATCCCCCCAAAGAGGGAAGGGATTTGCGATACATGCGATGTTAATTTGATCCTACGTGAAGATGACAACCCCGAAACGGTGAAAAATCGTTTTGTGGTCTATGAAAAACGCACAAAAGACCTGGTTGATTATTACAAAAATAAAGGTCTTTTATGCGACGTGAACGGGGATCGTTCCACCGATCTGCTCTTTGAAGAGATAGATGCCCTTTTCCGGAAAGAGGGGCTAGTAAATGACGGTTTTGACAGATAAGAGGGATATAGATAAGATCCGGAGCGCGGGTAGAGTAATAAAAGATGTTTTCTCATGGGTCGAAAGTAATTTAAGGGGAGGTATCTCTACCGCGGAGTTGGACCAGCATATCGAGGATATTATTATATCTCAGGGGGGGGTACCGGCCTTCAAGGGATATAGGGACTATCCCGCGACGATATGTGCCTCGATAAACGAAGTCGTTGTGCACGGGATCCCTTCGCAGAAAGCTGTTCTGAGAGAAGGCGATATAATCGGGATAGATGTAGGGGTTTTGAAGAACGGATTTTTCGCTGACGCGGCCAGAACGTATATCATAGGGGAGGTTGCTCCGGAAGTTAAAAAACTTGTTGATACGAGCCGGAGATGCCTAAGAGAGTCGATTAAGCAAGCTGTAGCCGGGAATAGGATCTCGGATATCTCCAGTGTTATAGAGTCGATTGCCCGCTCTAGCGGTTATGAAGAGGTAAGGATGTTCGTGGGGCACGGTATAGGTAGGGCGTTGCACGAGGCTCCCGAAGTCCCGAACTGGGGAGAGAAGGGCAAAGGGCCGATATTGAAAGAGGGCTTGGTGCTCGCTATCGAGCCGATGATCAATATGGGCACACGGAGGGTAAAAATTCTTTCTGATGGCTGGACAGCGGTAACCATGGATGGCAAATTGTCATCTCATTTCGAGGATACTGTCATAGTCGGAAGCGGAAAGGCGGAAGTGATAACATGAGTCCTAAAGAGGAACCGATCACAGTTGAAGGCGAGATAACGGAATGTTTGCCTAACGCCATGTTCAGGGTAAAGTTGGAGAACGGGCATATGGTCCTCGCTCATGTTTCCGGGAAGATGAGGATGTATTTTATACGTATAGTTCCCGGGGATAAGGTGACTATGGAGTTGTCGCCGTATGACCTGGGTAGAGGACGGATAATAAAGAGGGAAAAATAATAATGAAAGTAAGACCAAGCGTTAGGAAAATTTGTGCTAAGTGTAAGATCGTAAAACGGAACGGTGTAGTGCGGGTTATCTGTGTGGAACCCAAACATAAACAGAGGCAGGGATAGCGGATTTACCCATAGGGAAGATTCGCGAAGCATTCGAAAATAGGGCGAGGGAATTGAGAATGCGTTTTAGAGCCGATGTATAACGTTCGATTAACGGTACTTAGTGGAGACAAAAGAATAAGGAGTAGAAATGCCGAGGATCTTAGGTGTTGACATACCGAAAGAAAAAAGAATAGAAATAGCGTTGACCTATATTTATGGTATCGGGTTGACCCGGTCAAAACTGATACTTAAAGAAATTGGGATCTCGCCGGATAAAAGAGCCAAAGATCTGGATGATCAGGAGATCGCAGCCATTACCCAGATGGTACAAGAATCCTATCAGGTCGAGGGGGATCTGCGGAGATTACAGTTGGGGAACATCAAAAGGCTCATGACCATAGGTTCTTACAGGGGATCAAGGCATAAGAAAAATCTTCCGGTAAGGGGTCAGAGGACGAGGACTAACGCCAGGACGAGAAAAGGTCCGAAAAAGACAGTTGGCGCTTTTAAAGATAAAACTGTGAAGAAGGCTGCCGCGCCTAAAGCAGAGGAATAACAGGTAAACCAGGTTAAGAATACGTGATAATCCGGGAGGAGAGGAATTAAAGTGGAGAATACGCCGAAGACAAAGAAACGCAAGAAAATATTCAGGAAACTGACCAGTGGCAAGATATTTATCCACGCGACGTTTAATAATGCCATAGTCAGCGTGACGGATCCGGACGGGAAAGTTATATGCTGGAGCTCTCCAGGGGTGGTTGGGTTCAAGGGATCCAGAAAATCCACGCCATTTGCCGCGACGGTAGCCGCGAAAGACGCCGTGAAGAAAGCGAAGACACATGGTATTAAGGATGTAGCGGTGTTTATGACGGGACCAGGTTCTGGCAAAGAGGGAGCTGTAAGGAGCATCAGGTCGGAAGGGCTTAATGTCACCACCGTTATGGACCTGACCCCAACGCCGCACAATGGATGCAGATCCAAAAAAAGAAGAAGAGTATAAGTTATATTTGAGCGGGGCTGATTTTTGAGACCCGCTGTCAAAACGATAAGGAGAGAGATTATATGGCTAGATTAACGACAGCATCTTGCAGACTTTGCCGCAGGGAAGGCGTAAAGCTTTTTCTGAAAGGGACCAGATGCACGACCGATAAGTGCGCTTTCGTAAAGAGAGAATTTTCGCCGGGGCAACATGGAAAGTCTCAGAGACGCAAGTATTCCGATTACGCGTTACAGCTTAGAGAAAAGCAGAAGGCTAAAAGGATCTATGGTCTCTTCGAAAGACAATTCAGAGGATATTTTAAGAGATCCGAAAAGTCAAGAGGGACTACTGGTGAAGTCTTGTTACAGCTATTGGAAAGTCGCCTTGATAACGTGTTGTACAGGGCTAATTTCGCCGCTTCGCGCTCCTCGGCGCGCCAACTCGTGGGACACAGGTTTACCAAGGTTAACGGCCGCAAGGTCAATATATCTTCCTATCAGGTGAAGCCGGGAGATGCAATAGCTCTAGCGGGGAGCGATCCTCAGTTAAAAGCCGTAAGGGAAACTACTAAGATACTTGAGGGCCGCGGAATACCCGCGTGGATCGAGGTGTCCGCTCAGGATCTCACGATCAAGGTTCTCAGGTTGCCTAAAAAAGCGGATATAGGCATGGAAATAAAAGAGAATCTTATAGTTGAATTGTATTCGAAATAGTGTGATTTTTTTTTATGCATCTTTCTTGTGATGCGAGAGCGATGTGGGTGCCGATAAATATAGGTTGTTAGTCAATAGGGGGGTATGAAGAATGGTGATCAAATTAAAGAACTTTGAACTTCCAAAAAAGATCGTTTTTGATGAAAAGACCTACACTCCGTACTATGGAAAGATCCTTGCCGAACCTTTTGAAAAAGGATACGGCATTACGATCGGGAATTCATTGCGGAGGGTCTTACTTTCATCGATAGAAGGAACCGCGGTAACTCAGATAAAGATAGGAGGCGTCCTGCACGAGTTTTCGGCGATTAAGGGGGTCTATGAGGATGTTAGCCAGATAATAATGAACATAAAGACGCTTGTTCTTAAGTCGCATTTTAAAACCCCGAAGCCCATGTTCCTCAAAGTCGAAAAGAAAGGTGAAGTCACGGCCAAAGACATTGTTTGTGACGAGACAGTTGAGATCATCAATCCCGATCACCATATCGCCACGCTGACCGAGAATACAAAACTTGAGATCGAGATGAAGGTTGAAAGAGGCAGAGGATATGTCCCTTCAGAACGGAATAAGACACAGGATGACCCTATCGGGGCGATACCGATAGATGCGTTATTCTCCCCGGTCACCAGGGTCAATATAAACGTTGAGAATACCCGAGTGGGGCATATTACGGATTATGACAAACTTATTCTCGAGGTATTTACGAATGGCAGCATGGAGCCCAAGGACGCGCTTCTATTCGCCTCGAATATACTTCATAGGCATCTTGATGCTTTCCTTGGGATAGGGAAGCTCCCGGAGGAGATAGAGGAAGAGGAAGAGGAGAATAAGGAGAAAAAAGAATTAGTGGACAAGCTGACAAAGCCAATCTCCGAACTTGAGCTTTCGGTGAGAAGCTCGAACTGTCTGGCAGAAGCTAATATTCGTACTATCGGAGATCTTGTTAAGAAAAAAGAGACAGAAATGTTGAAATACAAAAATTTCGGGAAGAAATCCTTAAATGAGATAAACGCGGTACTTCTTTCCATGGGTCTTCATTTAGGCATGGAAATCGAGGATGAAAAAAAGTAATATAAATAAAAGATAGAAAGGGTAGCATAGATGAGGCACCGTAAGATAAAAGGAAGATTAGGCAGAAGGACCAGTTGGAGGAAGGCCACTTTAAAAAGTCTTGCGTAGGATCTTTTTAAATACCAGAGGATAGAGACTACTCTGGCCAAGGCAAAAGCGTTGAGGAGTTTCGCGGAACCCCTCATAACCATTGCCAAGAACGATCCGGATTCGATCAACGCCAGAAGAAGGGTCTTTAAAAGGCTTTCCGATGAGGATATCGTAAGAATACTTTTTAGCGTTATAGCTCCTCTTTATAAAGATATCCCGGGCGGATATACACGAATTATGCCGTTAGGAACCCGAAAAGGCGATGGCGCTCCGCTCGCTATCATCGAGCTGACCCACAGAACGATTTCCGATGACAAACTTTTGGGCAAGAAAAAGGAAAAGCCCAAGGAAAAAAAGAAAAAAGCCGGGTCCAAGACGGAAAAGGCCGAGGCTCTTGAGAAAAAAACGGCCGCGGAAGAACCACATTCGGCTCCGGTTGCCGACGAAAAGAAAGGCCATGATAAACGTTCCGTCGAGGATACAGAGAGAGAAAAAGCCAAGACTGAAGAAAAGCGGATCACGCAAAGGGGCTTTTTCAAGAGATTCCGCAGGAAGTCGATATAAAATCGTTCTTTTCGGAGCTGCTATAATTTTAACGGATCGAAAACCTGTCTGGTGAGAATGCCCCCAAGGATGGGTGATGGCTGGCATCTATTGGTCTGTTATCACATCATGTTCTATTCCTTCAATTTCTTCTCCGGAGGGTTATGGAAATGAGCGTCGGGCTTACCCCGATGATGAAGCAATACCTAGACATTAAAGATCAGCATAAAGACGCTATTCTTTTCTTCAGGCTCGGCGATTTTTACGAAATGTTCTTCGATGACGCCACTCTAGCCGCAAAAATACTGCATATCACGCTTACATCCAGAGGCAACATGAACGGGGCTAAAGTGCCTATGTGCGGGGTTCCGTATCATGCGGCCGAAAATTATATAGCCAGGCTTATTCGGCAAGGCCAAAAGGTGGCCATCTGCGAACAGGCCGAGGAAGTCTCTCCCGGTAAAAAGATAGTCGACCGCCAAATAACTAAAATAATAACCCCGGGGACATTTATCGCCGATGGGATATTGGAAGCATCGGTGAATAACTATATCCTTTCCCTTACTGTTGATAAGGACCGTTTTGGGATCGCGTACGCGGATCTCTCAACGGGTGAATTCCGTCTCACCGAACTTGACGAAAAAGAAGACCTGTTAGCGGAACTGTATAAAATATCCCCATCCGAATGTTTAGTCCCGGAAAGTTTTTCCAAAAGCGAGGATTTTAAGGAGCTTAGCGATATAAATCTCGGGGCGCTTACCGTAAATGACGATTGGACTTTTGATTACGATATGTCGCTCAAGGAAATAAAACGTCATTTCGGCATCGAAACCCTCGATGGTTTTGGTTGTGAAGGGCTTGTGGTGGCCATAAGGAGTGCGGGAGCGCTCCTCAGATATCTAAAAAACACTCAAAAGACCCAGCTTAGCAATATAGGCGTTATGTCTATGTACAGGACCAGCGAGTTCATGCTAATGGACAGAAATTCGCACAGGCACCTTGAACTGGTCCAGAACCAGGAAGATCTCTCAACAAAGGGTACTTTACTTGAGGTTCTTGACGAGACAAGGACACCTATGGGGAAAAGGATGCTTAAACAATGGATGCTTAATCCGCTTCTTTCTCCGGATAAAATAGAGGAAAGATTGGATTCAGTGCAGTATTTTTTCGACAACACGGCAGTTAAAGACGAGATACGGGACATTCTGAGTGAGATTTATGATATCGAGCGTTTATCCAACAAAATAAGCTTGGGATCGGCAAATGCCCGCGATATGATCGCGTTATTATCATCTCTTTGTCAGATAGACAGGCTAAAGAAGAAGTTCCGAGAAGGCATACCCCGGACGATAGAGGGCGTTATCGCGGGGCTTGAAGATCTGAGCGATATAGCTGGATGGATAAGCGATTCTATCGTGCCGGACCCTCCTATGACGATAAAAGACGGAGGGATCATTAAAAAAGGCTGCAATAAAGATCTGGATGAGATCCGGGACTTGATCTCGGATGGTAAAAACTGGGTGGCGCGTTTGCAAAAAAAGGAGATAGAGAGGACGGGGATCAGTTCGCTCAAGGTTGGATATAACAGTATCTTCGGTTATTATATAGAAATAACTAAAGCCAATCTTAATGCCGTACCGCAAGATTACGTACGCAAACAGACGTTGGTGAACGCAGAGAGGTTCATCACTCAGGAACTTAAGGAATACGAAGCACGTATAATCGGAGCCGAGGAACGAAGCAAAAAGGTCGAATACGATCTTTTTTGCGGTCTTCGCGATAAAATATCGGCTGAATTTGAACGTTTAAAGAGGACATCCGCGAGTATCGCCAATATCGACACGTTAGCCGGGCTTGCGCATGTGGCCGTGACCAATAATTATACGCGCCCCCGGATCTCCGATAATAGTCGTATAATGATAACGGGTGGACGACATCCGGTTCTTGAAAAACTGCTCAAGGGAAAAGAATTCGTGCCGAACGATGTGGAGATGGATGAGGGGACGAACCGGATATTCATCATAACAGGTTCGAACATGGCAGGTAAATCCACCTTTATACGGCAGACCGCTCTTGTTGTTATAATGGCTCAAATGGGCAGTTTTGTTCCGGCGGATAAGGCCGATATAGGAGTGGTAGACAGGGTTTTTACCCGTGTCGGCGCTTCTGATAGATTATACAAAGGATTAAGCACCTTTATGGTGGAGATGCTCGAAACCGCTAATATCCTTAATAACGCTACAACTAAGAGTTTTATCATCCTTGACGAGATAGGAAGAGGGACTAGCACGTTTGACGGGGTTTCAATAGCGTGGGCGGTCGTGGAACATCTGCACCATAAAATAGCCGGGTCAAAAACTATGTTCGCGACCCATTATCATGAGCTTACGGAGCTGGCAGAGATGTTTAACGGTATAAAGAATTATCATCTCGCTGTCCGCGAATGGGGGGACGAGATAGTTTTTCTTTACAAAGTTAAATTGGGCAGTTGTGATGAAAGTTTTGGTATTCATGTCGCTAAGCTTGCGGGTATGCCGCCGGCTGTAGTGCAACGCGCCAGGGAAATACTAGGTAATCTGCTGAAGGAATCTTATAGGGGGAATATACGATCGCGGTTTTTGGAAAAGAAGAGCGTACCCGACGAAAAGCAGCTGGATTTTTTTGAAAACGCGTATATAGACCACCCGGTCGTGACAAATATACGTGAACTTGATCTTGATAATATTACCCCGGTCGAGGCATTGAGAAAGTTGTCCGAATTCAAAAAGGAAATAACCGGATAAACCCAAATTTTGCGTTAGGTAAAATTTGGGTTTATGATTTGAGAGGTGTCGTTATGGGCGGTAAGCACGGAGACAAGATAAACATATTAAGCGAAGAGATAATCGGCAAAATATCCGCCGGGGAGGTCGTTGAGCGCCCCGCTTCGGTCGTAAAGGAACTTGTCGAGAACTCGATCGACGCGGGAGCCGACAGCATAGAGATAGAGATCGAATCCTCGGGACAAACTCTCATAAGGGTAGCAGATAACGGGGAAGGGATGACACCTTCTGACGCAAAAATAGCCTGCGCGAGACATTCAACCAGCAAGATAAAAGACGCGCTGGACCTGGACAATATCCGGACTTTGGGTTTTAGGGGAGAAGCCCTTTCAAGCATCGCCGCGGTTTCCCGCATGGAAATAATAACCAGAACGCGAGGCGAGGAGAACGGCATTTCAATTTATCTGGAGGGAGGAGAATTGTTGCAATTCCGGCCCGCGGGAAGAGCTATGGGGACTACAGTGGAAATAAAAAATCTTTTTTATATTGTGTCGGCAAGGCGGAAATTCCTCAAGAGGGAAAATACGGAGCTTGCCGAGATAGTTAACGTAGTAGGCCGGTTTATCCTTGCTTATTCTGGGGTGGAATTCAAGCTTAAACACGGCTCCAGAAATATCCTTTTAGCTTCGAAAGGGGCAAGCCTTATAGAAAGAATAAAGAACGTGATGGGCGGGGATGTGTGCGACAGCTTAGAAAGCGTTTCGGGTGTTTCAGCCGATTATGAGGTGTCAGGGTATGTAAGCCGGCCTTCCAGTTCCAGAAAAGACAGGCGTTGTCAGCTATTTTTTGTTAACGGAAGATTCGTTCGGAGTAAGGTCCTGAGTGATGCTGTTTATTCGGCCTACAGAAGTCTTCTTGAAAGGGGTCGCTATCCCGCCAGTATTCTTTTTTTGAAAACATCTCCAGACAAGATCGATATAAATGTCCATCCCGCGAAATTGGAGATAAAGTTCGATGATGAACCGGCGGTCATACATGCAGTGGCTTCCGCGATACGTATGTGTTTTGAGGGGCTAAAAGAGGAGGAGAAGAGGAGTTGGACCAGATGCTCATCGGAGTCGTTTAGCCCGGATAAAGCAGTAAATCCCGGTTCGGGAGATCGTACCCGGCCGGATATTCAAACTGAGTTTGCGTATAGATATAATGCAGCCCCTTCCACATCCTTATCGGATTTATCCGGTGCGGATTTAACCGACGCCAAAACGGAACTTATACGGGGAGATAGAGAATACTTGTATCAGATGGGGGACTGTTATATCGTAAAATTAAAAAAGGACAGTATCGAGATAAGCGATCAGCATGCCGCGCACGAAAGGATACTTTACGAATTTTTTAGTAAAATGGTGGAAAATGGCTCTACCGAAACTCAGAACCTGCTTTTCCCTGAAAGGGTGGACCTCTCTCCCGACGAGGCAGAGATTATGGAGAAAGCAGCTGTTTCTTTCAAAAAACTTGGCTTTCTAATAGAACATTTCGGCGATAAATCCTTTATAGTACAGGCTATCCCGCCGATATTAAAGGACAGGGGTAATATAAAAGAAATAATATATGATATCCTGTCGGATCTCGTGACGCGAGGTCCTTCAAAAGTCGATATCGCCGATGAGTTCATAAAGATCACGGCATGTAAAGCCGCTATAAAGGCCGGGGACAGGTTGGGTAAAGGAGAGATGGTTTCACTTCTCGATCAGCTTTCGAAATGCTTATTGCCTTTTACCTGCCCGCACGGCAGGCCCACGAGAACAGAGATCGATATTAAGGAGCTTGAAAAGAGGTTTCATCGGAAGTGATCCGGCCGGGACATGATAGGCCGCATCGATGATGAGCCCACGAGGGGGGTGACATGGACAATAAGACAGCTGCCAAAATATATCAAATACTGGAAAAAGAATATCCGCGTGTTACTACCGCTCTTAAGCATAAGAACGTTTTGGAACTTTTGGTGTCAACGATATTATCCGCGCAATGTACAGACGAACGGGTCAATAAAGTGACCGGAAAACTTTTCGAAAAATATAGGGATATAAAGGACTTTGCCGAGGCAAAACATTCAGCTTTTGAAAAAGAGATCAGGTCTACCGGTTTTTATAAGAACAAGGCGAAAAATATTATAGCTTCAGCGAATATGATCTTAAAAATATATGGGGGGAGAGTCCCTGATACTATGGAAGAGCTTATAAAGCTTCCGGGTGTGGCCCGGAAGACCGCGAATATAGTTCTTTTTCACGCTTATGGCAAGAATGAGGGGATAGCCGTTGATACGCATGTCAGACGGTTAAGCGGAAGGCTCGGGTTCTCGGATAAGACGGATCCTGTAAAAATAGAAAAAGACCTGCAGGCTCTTTTCGATAGGGGAAAATGGGGAGACCTGTCGAATATATTAATATCACATGGACGTAAAATATGCCTCGCGCGTAAACCGCGTTGCTTTGAATGTGTCATAGGTAGATTGTGCCCGTCATATAGTATTTTTACTCGCGCGTCGTAAAATTTAATCCGTTGAAAATTTTTTTGGCAGGTTTCATGCGTTGGTACAGGTATAAATACCGCATTGTGTCACTTTGTTTTTTCACTTGTCTCTTATACTGTTTGGATGCGTGCTCAGACAGTCGCGGGGAATATTTCGTTAAAGAGATTATTGATGGTGATACTATTGAACTGGGGGATGGAAGGCATGTGCGTTATATCGGGATAGATGCTCCTGAGACCAGGAAAAAGATGGGAAGGAAATGGGTTTTAAGTCCCGAACCATATGGGGCGGAAGCTAAAAGGTTAAATGAAGAACTTGTGAGCGGGCGGAAGATCCGGATCGAGTGTGACCAAGAAAAAGTCGATAAGTATGGCAGGTCACTCGCGTATGTCTTTACAGCGGATGATATTTTTGTTAATGCCGAACTTATTCGGGCGGGATATGCGTTAATGAAGACCTATCCGCCAAACGTAAAATATTATGACGCGTTATGTGAAGCCGCGCTGGATGCTAAACGGGACAAAAGAGGTTTATGGGGTAAGTTTGAAAATATATCTTCCGAAGCTGTCGTTCAGAAAGCCGGGAAGTATGTCACTGCGCGGGCCTATGTGTCTAACTCGTATGTTTATAGCGGGGATATAGTCCTTATCCTGGGAACTAGCGGGAATAAACCCCTGACAGGCGTTATCTTCGGCAGGAATATCCCGCTATTCCAAAATGAAGGGATAGATCCGTATTCGGATTTTTTACATAGAGAAGTTGCCATAACCGGACGCGTTGAAAAAGGGAAAAATATACGCATAATGATAGATAGTCCATTCTATATAGAAACGCTAAAATGATCTAGAAATCAACACGCGGGCATATTGTGAATAAGCCGCAGAGAACAGCTGATATAACCTATTTATTTAAAGTATGTTAAGCTTTATTAAATCTTTTTCATGCTTGTAATATTTCATACATTATGTTATTCTATTTTGTTCCGAAAACATTGCGATATTATGGGCTAAGAGAAAGGGTATTATGAGATATTCTGAAAAATTACAAAATGTTAACCCATCGGTCACTTTGAGCATAACGACTAGAGCAAAGGCCATGAAAACGGCTGGAGAAGATGTTGTGATCCTCGCGACGGGTGAGCCGGATTTTGATACGCCGGACAGTATAAAAGAAGCGGCGATAAACGCGATAAAAAAGGGGGATACCAAGTATACTCCGTCGGGTGGGACAAAAACCCTGAAGGAAGCGATTTGCCGAAAATTTAAAAGGGATAACGGGCTTATTTATGATGCCGGCGAGATTATCGTGTCAAACGGGGCAAAACATTCGATCTACAATATACTTTTAAGCATATGCAACCCCGGGGATGAGGTGATAATTATCTCGCCGTATTGGTTAAGCTATCCCGAAATGGTACGCCTCGCGGATGCCGATCCCGTTATCGTTAAAACTGATGTGGCGAATGGATTTAAGGTGCCCACCCGGGAGATAGAAAACGCCATAACCGACAGGACAAAGGCCATTATCATAAATAGCCCGTCAAATCCGGCTGGCGTTGTATATAATGAAAAGGAATTAATAGAGATTGGGAAGATATGTGTGGAGAACGATATCCTGATAATCAGCGACGAGATATACGAGAAAATAATATTTGAAGGTGAAAAACATTTTTCGATAGCGGCTTCCTCCAAGGAAGTGAGGGATATCACGGTAGTGATCAACGGGGTGTCGAAAAGTTTTTCTATGACGGGGTGGAGGATAGGATACGCGGCGGGGGATAGAGCGCTCATAAAGATCGCTGACGACCTCCAAAGCCAAACGACATCGAACCCTTGTTCCATAAGTCAAGCGGCGGCTGAATTCGCGCTTTCCGATGGGTTGGACGTCGAAATAGAAAAGAACAGGGTTAAATTCGAGGAAAAAAGAAACTCTCTTATCGAGATGTTCTCCGGAGAAAAAAGGATAAAGGTCTTCAAACCGTTAGGCGCTTTTTATATGTTTTGCGATGTGTCCAAGTTTGGGCTGGGCTCCGTGACATTTTCAGAGAGACTTTTGAATGAGGCGAAAGTCGCGGTTATCCCGGGAGGACCTTTCGGGGAAGATGGGTTCATACGACTGAGTTTCGCGACTGATCTCAACACGTTGAGTAAAGGCGCACAGAGGATCAACGAGTGGGTAAAGAAGTTATAGGACAGAGGCAGAGAATGGGGCGGGAAAGTATTGTCCTGTTCCGGGCGGAGGGGCCGGCCGGAACATATTTCAGGTAAGGGAAAAGGTGGAATCATATGAGGCAGACAATAGCTGAAAAGATATTATCCACGCATAGTGGGAAAAGGTCAAAAGCCGGGGATATCGTTATCGCCAGCGTTGATTATTGTTTCGGACAGGACGGAACGAGCGGGATAATAATAGACAGCTTCAGGAAATTGGGCGTGAACTCGGTGTTTAACAAAGAAAAATTCTCTATGGTTATTGATCATTCCGCCCCGAGCCCCAATATCGGTGTTTCGGCCATTCACAAAAAGATGAGGGAGTTTTCCCGGGAGTGCGGAGTAGGGCTTTATGACATAGGCGAAGGGGTCTGTCACCACATTATACCCGAAAGGGGGAATATTACTTGCGGCGATCTTGTTTTGGGCGCGGACTCTCATACATGTACT